>JBAYJF010000072.1:0-6769 GCA_041665245.1 Candidatus Margulisiibacteriota bacterium
GGGTGAGCCAGCGAATGGAAATAATGTCTAGATAATTTGTCGGTTCATCCAGCAGAAGAAGATGGGGCTCCGCTAAGAGGACTTTGGCAAGATTTAAGCGTACTTGAAAACCGCCGGAGAATTCCGCGGGAGATTTATAGAGTTCGTCTTCGCTAAAGCCGAGGCCGGTGAGGATCTTTTCTGCTTTCCAGATCTGGTCTTTTTCTTCTTCTTTTAGCCCCAAACAGGCTTCGTCTAATACGTTTGCTTCATCGAACTGAAGGTGTTGTTTAAGATATCCGATAGTGTAGTTCTTTGGCAGAGAAATACGTCCTTCATCTGGCGCCACTTCTCCCGTAATAAGTTTAAAAATTGTGGTCTTACCGGAGCCATTTCGTCCGACCAAACCGATCCGCTCTCCATTATGAATATTAAAACTAATATCATCGAGGAGTTGCTGTTCGCCAAAAGATAATGAGAGATTGTTTATTTGCAGCATTCTTCTTTATCATTATACCATTTATTATGGGTACCATTGAATACCCCCCCTAAATAGGTTAAAATACTTCAACGATGGCTGATGAAAAGATCCCCCCACAAAATCTGCAAGCCGAGCAATCCGTGCTCGGATCGATGCTTATAGATAAGAATGCGGTCGTTAGAACGATCGATATTTTAAACCCTGAAAGCTTCTACCGCGACGCGCATCGCTATATCTTTGAAGCGATATTAGCCCTTTTTGAAAGAGCGGAACCGGTCGACCTTGTTACCGTTTCAGAATTCCTTAGAAAAAATGGAAAACTTGATGCTGTCGGGGGTACAATATACATTACCGATCTGATAAATTCCGTTCCTACCTCAGCGAATGTCGAGCACTATGCAAGAATAGTCGAAGAAAAATCCATTCTTAGAAGATTGATCGACACAGGGACCAAGATCGTTTCGCAAGCATTTGCAGATCCCGAGCATGTAGATAGAGTATTAGATGATGCTGAAAAATCGATCTTTGATATTTCCATGAAAAGGGCGAGGGAAGGCTTTATAAGGATCGATTCGGTCATTAAGAATGTTCTTGATAAAATTGACTCACTTTATGGGAAAAAAGAAGCTATTACCGGAACTCCAACCGGCTACGCTGATCTTGATCAGATAACGGCCGGATTTCAGAATTCGGACCTGATAATTATTGCGGCCCGTCCATCTGTTGGTAAAACAGCTTTTGCTTTGAATATTGCTCAAGAAGTTTCAATTAAGCATAAGATCCCGGTTGCGATCTTTTCGCTTGAAATGAGCAAAGAACAATTGGCGCAAAGAATGCTTTGCTCCGAAGCGGAGATCGATGCGCAAAAGCTAAAGACCGCGAATTTGTCGGATGCCGGCTGGAAGAAACTCACTCGCGCCCTTGGAAAACTTTCCGAAGCGCCGATCTATATTGATGACACAGGCAGTCTAACGGCGACCGAGATCCGGGCGAAAGCCAGACGCTTAAAAATGGAAAAGGGGATCGGGTTGATCATTGTTGATTACCTTCAGTTAATGCGCGGCAGCGGAAGGAACGAAAATCGTGTTCAAGAAATTGCGGATATCGCAAGATCGCTAAAAACTTTGGCCAAAGAGATCGATGTTCCGGTCGTGGCTCTTTCCCAGCTCTCCCGGGCGGTTGAGCAGCGCCCCGATAAGATCCCAAGGCTTTCCGACCTTCGGGAATCGGGAGAAATTGAGCAGACCGCGGATCTTGTTATGTTTATCCATCGTGATGATTATTATAATCCGCAATCAGAGAGAGGCAATATTGCCGAAATAATTATCGCCAAGCAGAGAAATGGACCAACAGGCTGTATTGAATTGGTGTTCCGCAAGGAGATCGCAAAATTCAGCAGCAAAGAAACTCGTTATGAGCAAGTTGCGGCATAGTTTTTTTCTTCTTTTTGCTATACTTCTTTCAACTTCTGCATACTGCAAACCCGAAGGATTTTCTATCAATGCGGACAAAGTTAGCGTAGAAAAAGATAAATATAGGATCGAGGCCGAAGGGAATGCGGTTGTAAAGCACAAAAACATTACTTTATTTGCAAACCATTTAATATACGATACCTCAAAAGAAGTCTTTGATGCCGATAGAGGTTTTAAGATGCTATTTCAAGGGGTGTCTATCGAAGGTGTCAGCGTCAATTTTCAAGTCAAGAAAAATGAAGGGACTGCCGATAATATCGCGTTTGATTATCAGAATGCAAGGATCAAAGGGGAAAGGATCGTTTTTAATCAAAATGAAATGCATATAAAAAATGCAAGTTTTACGACTTGTGATAATCCTAAGCCTCACTATAAAGTTTCCGCTTCCGACCTGCACTTATATATAAAAGATCTATGGTTGGTAGGATATTGGGGCCTTTTTTGGCTGGGAGGCATTCCGATCGTTCCAATGCCGACATATTTATATGATTTTAATCCGGCCAGGGCAGAAAACAATAATTTAGCTCCATTCCCTGAAATTGGTTCAAATAATGATATGGGAAACTACGTAAACGAAAAATTATCTTGGTATCTTAATCGGCAGTTCTATGGAAATTATTCATTCGGCTATTCTGCCAATAAAGGATTATTAGGCGGCTTCTTTTCAAATTATACGCTGAATAACGAAAATAGAGGCGATTTTAGATTAAACATCAATCCCAAAGATGGTTTTTTTGGCGGGATCAAGCATATTGGAGAGTTTGGCAATAAATATATTGCACAACAAAATTCTTCTTTCAGCTTTTTATCGGCAAATACTTTTAGCCAGTTTGAATTGGAAACAAACCTTACTTCGAAAGAGAGAATAAATTATCAGCAAGTAAGTATGCTGCCTTACCTTGTCTTGAGACTGAAAAGTTCTAACCAGCCGAATAATTATTTACAATATAATGTGGAAATCGGTGGAGGGGATATTAAAGAAGAGGGGAATACCCGTCTCAATAAATGGGGCGGCAAGATCAAAGTATCCAAATTATTTGAGGAAAATAACAATGTTTCTATTAGCCCTTATTTAATATGGGATTCATATTACTATTCCAATGGTACATCCTGGGTCAAGCCGGCAGCCGGATTAAATGTTGGAAAAATAATTTCACCGGACCTTTTTTTTGAAATGGGCTATCAACACTACTTATCGATGAGCGGGACAAGCCCTTTTATCTATGAGTTATACCGCTACAGGCCGGTGGATACTTTATCGGCAAATATAAAATTTAAGATAGGAGAGACAAACGCAAAGATCGCCTCTATCTACTTTCTTGATAACTATTCGCCGGAAGATATAGATTACTCTGTATTTTTCCGTCTGCATTGCTATAATTTAGGTATGACATATCGCTCAATGCGGAATGAATTTACCTTTGGAGTGAGCCTATAATGTTCATTACTTTTGAAGGACCGGAAGGCTGTGGAAAATCGACCCAGTCGCGCTTGCTTGCGGATTTTTTAAGAGAAGGCGGCCGCGATGTAGTATTAACTATGGAGCCAGGAGGGACCGCTCTTGGGATAGAGCTCCGGCAGCTTCTCCTTCACTCCGATAAGAATTTAGAAAAAGATTCCGAATTATACTTTTTTGCCGCCGATCGCAACGAACACGTAAAAAAAATAATTGCTCCGGCTCTTTTAGAAAATAAAATCGTGATCTGCGATAGATATACGGATTCAACTCTGGCATATCAATGCGGCGGAAGAAATATGCCTGAAGATCTTGTCAGATACATAAATATGGCTTCTTCAAATGGATTGATCCCTGATATAACTATTTTGCTTGATGTCTCTCCGGAAATCGGGCTAAAACGAGCAGTTTTAAAAGGGAAAGCGGATCGGTTTGAAAATGAGGCGATCGCGTTCCATAAAAGAGTGCGGGATAAATATCAGGAGATCGCAAAGCTAGATAGCGCTCGGGTTAAAATGATCAATACAGAAATTGATAGTATTGAACAAATTCAAATAAAAATAAGGGAAATAATCAATGAAAAGCTCGGAAATTAGAGAAATATTTTTAAAATATTTTGAAGCGCGGGGGCATACGATCCTGCCAGGATCCTCTCTTGTTCCGAGCGATCCAAGCGTTCTTTTAACCATTGCCGGCATGCTTCAATTCAAGCCGATCTTCCTGGGGCAGGAGAAGCCTTCACATGCGAGAGCAACTACGGTCCAGAAGTGTATCCGGTTAAACGATCTTGAAAACGTAGGAAGAACCGCGCGCCACCATACATTTTTTGAGATGTTAGGGAATTTTTCTTTTGGAGATTACTTTAAAAAAGAGGCGATCCAATACGCCTGGGAACTTTTGACCAAAGAACTAAAGATCCCGGTAGAAAAGCTAAAAATTGCAGTTTATGAAAAGGATGACGAAGCCTTTTTGATATGGCAGGAGGGAATTGGCCTTCCCAAAGAAATAATTTATCGCTTGGGAGAGGATAATAACTTTTGGGCAGCTGGGCCAACTGGACCATGCGGTCCATGCTCGGAGATCTATTTTGACCAGGGAGAAAAATATGGCTGCGGCAAGAAAGAGTGCGGGCCAGGCTGCGATTGCGACCGGGTCCTTGAGATCTGGAACCTGGTCTTTATCCAATATAATCGGAACGAAAAAGGGGAATTGACCCCTTTAAAACAAAAAGGGATCGATACGGGCATGGGGCTTGAGAGGATCACGGCTGTTTTGCAGGGTGTCCAGGATAATTTTGATACTGATATTTTTGCAAATATTATTAAAAAGATCCGCGTGCTCTCAAAAAATGCCGCGGATATTACCGCTATAAAGGTTATTGCCGACCATAGCCGGGCAATTGTGCATCTTATTGCAGACGGGGTATATCCGGGAAATACCGGCAGGGGATATGTCCTTCGACGTCTGATCCGGCGGTCATCCGTTTTTGGGCGGCGGCTAGGCATAACTGATGCTTTTATATCTGATGTATCGAATGAAGTTATTGATTCGATGAAAGGAATCTACCCGGCGCTCGTAGATAAACAAAAATTGATAACCGGCACGATTAAAGAAGAGGAACGAGGATTTTTGTTAACAATTGACCATGGGATCAAAGCGCTTGAAGGATTGATCGAAAAATTTAAAGGTGAAGGCACTCTCCCCGGCAACGAAGCTTTTCTTCTTCACGATACTTTTGGTTTTCCTATCGAATTGACGGTCGAACTTGCGGAAGAAAAGGGAATAAAAGTAGATATTGTAGGTTTTGGCGTTGAAATGGACAAACAAAAAGAAAGAGCTCGCAAGCAAGGGATCGGATCCGGACAGAAAAATGAATTACCAACCGAAGGGGAAGCCTTAAAGAAACCGACCAATTTTACCGGCTATGAAAAGTTCTCGGAAGAAACAAAAGTATCCGTTATTATTCCGGATAAGAAATTGGTCGTGCTTGAAAAAACACCTTTTTATGGTGAGAGCGGCGGACAGATCGGTGATACCGGGATCATATCCTGGGATGGGAAAGAGATCATTGTTTGCGATACATATATTTCTAAAACAGGGATCATATTTCACGAAGTTGATAATATCGAAGGGTTGCATGAGAAAGAAAAGGTAAAAGCAACGATCGACCAGTCAAAAAGAAAATTGATCGAAGCGCATCATACCGCTACCCATCTATTACACAAAGCCCTGCGGGAAGTTATCGGAGAACATGTAAAACAATCCGGTTCATATGTTGGGGCTGAAAAACTGCGCTTTGATTTTAATAATTCGCAGGCCTTGAGCGATTGCGATCTGCAGCAGGTAGAAAACATCGTTAACCAGAAGATCGCTGAAAAGATCAAAGTTGAAATACTTCAAAAATCATACCCTGAGGCCGTTAAGATGGGGGCTATGGCGCTATTTGGCGAAAAATATGGAGAAAAGGTCCGGGTGATCAAGATCGGAGATTACAGCATGGAGCTTTGCGGCGGGACACATGTAAAGAATACTTCCGATATTGCTTTTTTTAAGATCATTTCGGAAGGAGCGCTGGGTTCAGGCATCAGAAGGATCGAAGCCGTTGCCGGGCAGGCAGCCAAGATATTCATAATGTATCAGGCAAAAACATTATTTACAAATATGGAATCGCAGGTCAGCAAATACCAGAAACTGGCTATTGAAAAAGAGGCGCTTGGCGGGATCATCAGCTCGTCCGGAAATATTTTTGAAATAGAGATAACCGAGTTGGACCGGATCAGCAAAGCGGTCGATAATCACGATGTAAAAAGCATAAACCAATTTATGGAACACTTGAATGGAAGAGAAGAATGGCTGTCGGAGAGAATTATTAAGACCGAAAAAGAGATCCAGGATCTTAAGATCAATAAGGCAAAAGACGGCTTGCAAGGGCTTGTATCGGAAGTAAAAGAAATTAACGGAAATAAAGTGCTGCTAAAAGAGCTTGAAAGTTATGATATGGAAACGCTCCGCACGATTTCAAATGATCTGCAGGGGACTTTAAAATCTTGTATCTTGGTGCTTGTTTCTATTTCCCCTCAGAAGGTATCATTCTTGATCACTATTACCGATGATCTTGTCCAAAAAGGGATCTCGGCAAAAAAGATCTCTGAAGTCTTTTCAGGGATCATCGGCGGGAAAGGGGGTGGGAAGGATTCAAAGGTTGAAGGGGGCGGCAAGGATATGGCGAAAGTTAAGGAAGGTTTTGCCGCAATAGAGCAGAGCTTGAAATGAGGATTTTAGGGATCGATTTTGGGACCAAAAGGATCGGGATCGCGATCACTGATCCGCTCGGTATAATTTCCCAGGGGATAGCGGTGATCAAGAAAGGTAAAAGTTATA
>JBAYJF010000073.1:0-6736 GCA_041665245.1 Candidatus Margulisiibacteriota bacterium
GTAAGCCCCATGCTGGTATCAACGGAAATTCCGTTTTTTATGGCCGTGATGCTGACCCCATTGCCGATGTGCAGGGTAATTAAATTGGTGTCAGACGGTTTTTTATTTAAGATCGACGCCGCACGCCTGGAAACATAGAGGTGGGAAGTTCCGTGGAAACCGTAGCGCCGCACCCCGTACATCCCATACCATTCGTATGGAACAGGGTAGATATAGGCATGTTCGGGCATCGTTTGATGAAAGGCGGTATCAAAGACCGCGATATGCGGGATACTTGGCAAAAGATCTTTTGCCGCTTCGATCCCCACAATATTCGGCGGGTTATGGAGAGGAGCCAGATCTTTTACGCTTTTTATCGCATCAAGAACTTCTTCGGTTATTATGACCGAACTTTTGAACTTTTCTCCGCCGTGAACAACTCTATGCCCGACGGCCGCGATCTCGGAAAGATTTTTCAGAACACCATATTCGCCATGTGCTAATATTTCGGCGATCTGCTTTAAAGCGGTTTTATGATCAGGGCAGTTAAACTCTATTTTTTGTTCGCCTTTACCGGGAATATCAAACGAGATGAAGCTTCCTACGATCCCAATGCGCTCAACCATCCCTTTGGTGACAACTTCTTTCTTTCCCCAGCGGAAAAGCTGATATTTAACCGAAGAACTACCGCAATTTAGAGCCAAAATTAGCATAAATCTTCCCTTTCCTGTCCAATATTATAACTTTAACATTCTTTATGGATTTTATCAATTTCATCCCTTCGACCGGACCAAGTACAAAAACGGCCGTTGAGAGGGCATCCGCCAGTCCGGCATCTTTTGCGATAACAGTAACACTCAAGCATTTGTCTGCCGGCTTTCCTGTTCGCGGGTCAAGAATATGCCCCGGTTGCTCGTACTGTCCAGAAGTAGAAAGAGCCTCGCCATCGTTTAGTTCAACAACTTCCAGGATTTGATTTCCGATCCCCGAAACACCGACACGCCATCCGTCGCCGATCACTGCAATAGAAGAATGCATATCTATCATCGCCCTTTTCACTCCGGCCAACCGCATTTTTTCGCGGGCTTTGCCGACTGCGTATCCCTTGGCAATCCCACCAAGATCAATTTGTCGCCCCTTCCCCATCGTTATATCGAACGCTCCATGCGAAAGACGTTTAACTTCCTCCGCAAGCTCAAGCACCTCGCGTGTATCCCTTGACCCTTTGACCCTGCCTGACCGGCAGGCAGGCCCTTGCCCCTTATTCATCAGTGATATTTCACTGTTGGAGTCGAACTTACTTAAGAGTTTGTCCAGCCGCTTGATCTCTATTATCCCAACCTCTGCTTTATCTCCCACGATTCGCACCCAGGTCCCCATAGCCTGGTCGGTTTTTTCATTTGGTTTTGTATTCCAGAACAAACAGATCAGCACCATTAAAACGATCAAGCCCGCAATAATTGTTTTTGCGGTTCTATTCGTAAACATATTTTCATGATATAATAAATAAGTTACATGAACAAGGTCAAAGGGCTTCAATCCAAAGATCTGCTTGGCCTCAAAGATTCCACCGCTGAGGAAATTGAATTAATTCTTGAAACAGCCCGCTCCATGAAAGAGATCATGTCCCGCCCTATTCCAAAAGTTCCTACCCTCCTTGGCAAACATATCGTAACTTTATTTTACGAACCGTCAACGCGAACGCGAACATCATTCAACACCGCCGTAAAGATCCTATCGGCGAATGTAACAAACGTTGCAATTTCTTCTTCCAGTGTAGCCAAAGGCGAAAGCCTTATTGATACCGTAAAAAACCTTGAAGTGATGGGGCTCGATTGCATTATCATGCGCCACGGAATGGGAGGCGCCCCGCATCTGGCCGCAAAAAATTCTTCGGCTTCCGTCATTAATGCCGGCGACGGCTTTAATGAACATCCGACCCAGGCACTCCTCGATATTTTCACAATGATCGAAAAAAGAGGATCGGTAAAAGGAAAAAAGGTTCTAATTGTCGGAGATATTGCTCACTCGCGGGTGGCAAGGTCAAACCTCTGGGGCTTGACCAAGCTGGGAGCAGAAGTTGTCTTGATCGGACCGCCGACCTTGATCCCAAAAGATATTGAAAAAATGACGGGACCAGGGAGCAACGTCCGCGTATCGTACAATCTGGATGAGGAGATAAAAGACACCGATTTTATCAATATGCTTCGGATCCAAAAAGAAAGAATGGACAAAGGGTTTTTTCCTTCAATTGAAGAATACGCCCAGCTTTATGGATTAAACAGCGATCGGCTTAAAAAAGCCAAGAAGGATATTGTTGTAATGCATCCGGGGCCAATAAATCGCGGGGTAGAAATAACCTCCGAAGTTGCTGATGGTCCAAATAACGTGATCCTGGAACAGGTCACCAACGGCGTCGCAGTAAGAACTGCTATCCTCTTTCTACTCCTCGGCGGAAAAGATGGGGATTAAAGCTGCAAAAATATCAAATTACAAAATACAAAAATCAAACAATACCAAAATTTAAATATTAAATATTCAATGTTTCGTTGCTAAATACTTTGTCCCCTATTTGATCATTGGCTCTTTGGAATTGTTTGTACTTTGTAGCTTGTATTTTGTTGTTATTACCCTAATATTTGAAAAAATGGCACTTTAAGAGAATTGAGCTCAAAATCTTGGTTAGTTCTGTGGCTTCATTAATTAATTGATACTTGTTAGCCTCCGTAGGTGATGATGGTTCTGTTAAAAACAACCAAAAGCGACTTTCTTTTGCCTCTTTGCGGGATATTTTAACCCTCATTCCAAAATCCTTTTTACTTAAAGCTTCATTGGCTTCAATATAATTAGCCCCTACCGATCCAGCCGATCGGACTAATTGTTTGCCGTTTTCCAAGTTTGAAATAGTTTTTGGCAATCTATTAACATATTCATTTATCTTTCGGGCAAAGGTTAGTGTTCTTTCTTCAAGATCATACCGTTTTGAGTTTTGATTACTGGGGTTTTGGAATTGTTTGTTATCTGATGCTTGTAATTCGTTATTTTCCATGCTGATTACGTAGCAACATTGTTGCCACGCCTAATAAGCTTAATAACGACGAAAATCCGACAGGGACTTATTTTATAACGATCGCCTGAACCGGGCAGGCATCAGCACAGCCACCGTTGCCGTCGCACTTTTCAACGTTTACCAACTTCGCGATCCCGTCAACAACCTCTAAGGCTTGATTGGGACAAATATCAACACAAATCCCGCATCCAGTACAAATCGAAGAATCAACTACTGCTTTTCCAGCCATTTTACTATCTCCTTTTTTATTATTTATACTTCTATCGCATCAACCGGACAGGCGCCGGCAATTTCTTCCATACTGTGCTGGTCGCAGGCGTTTTTTACCGCCCGGGCTTTGCCGTCAGAATCCAAAATAAACACTTCGGGACACATATCCGCACATATTCCGCAACCGATACAAATTGATTGATCAACAACTACCATGATTGATTCCTCCTTATTTCAACCCAAGCGCTTCAGCGATCTTTTTTCGATCAAACCCAATGATTATTTTACCATCAATATCCAGGACCGGAACACCCATTTGCCCAGATTTTTCCGTCATCTCTTGCGCCATAACCTGATTAGCAGAAACATCGATATCTTCAAACTGGATATTCATCTGGGACAGATACAACTTCGCCATTTTACAATACGCGCAAGTCGGGGTTGAATATACCTTCACGTTTGGCATATTTATGCTTTATTTAGATCGATCAATAACTCTTCTACCGGCAGTCCATGAACTTCGGCCGCTTGTGCAACCGTTTCACCCTGGGCAATTACGCATCCCAAACAATGCATCCCCTTCCCCATCAAAACCGCGGCAATGGCCGGTTTTTTCTTTAAAGCATCCGCGATCGTCATCTCGCCCGTTATTTTGTTTTCTTCACTCATAATAGTAATTATAACATATTACCATTGTTCTTTTAGGATCATCTCGCGCCTGCAATTCGGGCAGATCAGCTGGAGATGCCCCGCGCGCTTATGGCCGCTTTCATACGGGATCGAGTCCTCTATCAGCTTAAGCTCCAAATGCCTTGCCAAAAGAAGGGTTGGATTCGCATAAGAAAGAGGGCCAACCTTCTTTGCAAGGAACTTTAAATGATCCAGAGGCGCAACGATCTCCCCGCAATGGCTGCAAACAACAAGCTCCTTGATCGACTGGGTAACAGAGGTATGCCTGTTTTGTGTTGCCAGGTTATATTCTTTGGTCAGCTTTATCCCTTCTTTCGTAATACAGGCTGTTTCGCATTGCTGACAATAAATACAGATATCCTGATGATGGGTCAAGATCCTAAGTTTATTTTCTACGTCATCTACGACCTCGATCGCCCTTGCCGGACAGACCTCTGCACAAGCGCGGCATCCGACACACTGATCCTCATAAAATTGCGGCTTCCCACGAAAGCCATCCGGGATCGTAATGGCTTCAAAGGGAAAATTATTCGTGAACGGCTTAGAGAAAAGCGACCTTAGCGCTTCCCCGATCTCCCTAATTTTTGGTAATTTCATTTCAAATCTCCCTTTATAATCCCACACCGCCCAAAACCGCGGAGGCAGCCGGCCCGACGACAAATTGCATGACATAAGGAAGCATTATCCCTACTCCAAAACAGATAATAGCAAGCAGTAGCATGGAAGCACCCATAAAAAACGGGACCTCCTTAACACCGGTTAAATTCTCTTTTAATTCTCCAAAGAAAGCATATTTCTGAACTCTCAAAAAAGAGGCCAAGGTAAGCAAGCTTCCGATGACCGCAACCAGGCCGAGCCCAAGATTGCCGGCATAAGCGCAGCCGACAATAATATAAAGCTTGCTCCAGAAGCCATTGAAGGGAGGAATACCGGAGATCGAAAAAGTCGCGATCAGCGATGAAACAAAAGTCACCGGCATTTTTTTCGAAAGCCCGCCTAATTCTCTAAGATCGCGCGATCCAGCCATCCGCTCAACAGCGCCTGCGTTTAAAAAGAGAAGGGATTTCATAAAGGCATGATTAAAGATATGAAATAGCGCGCCCATCACGCCCAGAGGATTAGCAAGGCCAAAGCCTAATAAAATATACCCAATTTGTGAGATGCTGGAATATGCCATTAGGCGCTTCATATCGAACTGGCCAACCGCCAGGATGCCGCCCACTAATATCGAGACAACGCCAAGTCCCAGCATGGCGGTCGATATCTCCGGGGTCATCCCAATGACATTAAAAATGATCCGCATCAAAGCATATATGCCCATTACTTTAATAATTACCCCGGAAAGCATGGCCGAGACCGGAGAAGGAGCCGAGGTGTGGGCATCCGGCAGCCAAGAATGGAAAGGAACTGCGGCCGATTTAACGCCAAAACCAATTAACAGCAACAAAGCGATTAACCCCTTTATTCCGGCTGTCGCTTGGGGCAAAGAGGCTAATGGAAAGTTAAGCGCCGCTTCTTTCATATTAAAGGTCCCGGTAGAAGCATAGATCAAGCCAAAAGCGAACAAGATAAGGAGAGAAGCGATCTCTCCCATGAAAAAATATTTAATTGAAGCTTCCAGCTCGCGCTTCCCATCCGCAAAAGCGACTAAGGCATATGCCGAAAGGGTTCCAATTTCAATAAAGAAAAACATTGCGATCAGATCGTTGGTTAATATAACACCATTGATCCCAATAAGCATCAAAAAGAATAGAATATAATACTTGAGCTTTTTCGCATGGCCCTTTAAATAGCCGATCGAGTATAGCAAGACAAAAAAGGCGACCGCATTCGCGGCAATTAGCATCAGGCGGCTAAAGCCATCGATCATAAATATATCGCTCATCCTTTTAGCTCCTTGATCTTCGTTATGTCGAGCGTTCCCGCCTTTTCATGCAGCATAGAAACAAGCATGGCCAGAAGAACTACGGCCCCTACCCCGGCTAGTGTGATTATCCCGCTTCTCTCTCCAACAACCGAAAGAAAAAGATCGGCAGAAAGCTCCATTACAACAATACCAATGATCATTCTGGCGAGGTTTCTTTTTTTCACCACAGCATACAGGCCAACCAAAAACAGACCGAGTATTTCCAAACTGGGAAGGAACGTTAGAAGAGGATATATTTTTACTCCCAACAAAAGAACCAGCGCCGCCGCAACCAGCCCGGGAAGGATCTCGTTTTGCGGCATGATCTTTTCATCCGCTTTTTCCAATAGATATGTCTTCAAAGCAAAAACTATTATCGCCATCGCAACAATCTGGATCACCCCAAAAACCGGGGAAGAGTTCAATATGAAATACCCGCCGATCACTAGGCCCATCGCCGCAAGCGCATAAAGCGAATAGAGATATTTTGGGCTCTCAAAAGCCGCAATGGCTAATACAATTAATATTATCAATAAAATTAACATTTCATTACCTCATGAAAACATAAACTAATACGATCGAGCCGATAAGCATCCAAGCTAAATAGGTGTGCAAAAGTCCGTTCTGCAGCAACCCAAAAAAGCGGTACAAAGCAAATGTGATCCGAGACAAAACCTCATAAAGATCAAAGATCTTCTTTTCAGAAATATCAAAAATAAATTGCATCGGCCCCCAGCCTTTGATCGTGTTATAAAAATCCTTGCCGGCAACTTTCGTCTCTTCTTCGGTAAGGTCTTCTCCGCCTATAAAGACCGGTCTTTTTGATCGAGAGAATACCCCAAAAAACATATAAACGATCCCGCCGGCAAAAAGACCGGCTA
>JBAYJF010000074.1:0-6726 GCA_041665245.1 Candidatus Margulisiibacteriota bacterium
AGGGATAGAGCGGCCGATCAAAAGAGTTATAAAATTACCAAGAATGCTGTCCAGGAAAGAAAACATGAAATAAAGGAGCCAAATTGTTACAAGAAGCGGAAGAAGCGCGATCAATCCTCGAATAAAGTAAGTACTAACCCGTTGCCACATATATAAAATTATAACATTTGTGATTGTCCCTCGCAATGAAGATTGTTATACTTCGGTATCTGCCCAAAGGAGGATCATTATGACATCTGCATATATATTAATTGAAGCTGTGCCAGGGAAGGGGATCGACCTTGTGAATTTTATTCGGAGCATGAAAGGGACCAAAACTGTGCATCTTGTTACCGGGCCTTATGATGTTATCGCATTTGTTGAAGCGACAGATCTTAAATTGCTTGGAGAGATCCTGGTTAAGAAGATCCAGGCTACCGGGTTTGTTGCAAGAACGCTAACGTGTATAACGGTTGAAGAGGGTTAATCCAGGTTCTTTGACGGCCCTTCGGCTCTGGCAAAAAGCATCCGATTGATCGCGTCAAGATAAGCTTTCGCGCTGGCAACAATAATATCCATAGCGGCTCCATGTCCGACATAGACCGTTTCCCCGTCTTTAATGCGGATGATAACTTCTCCCTGGGCGTCGGTCCCGCCGGTGATCGCCTGGATCGAGTAATCTACCAGCTCCGGTTTTACTTTTATGATCTTTTGGATCGCCTTGAAAACGGAATCGACCGGGCCAACCCCTTTTTCGGTGATCTTTTTAATTTTTCCTTTATATTTCAGAGCAACTTTGGCCTCCGGTTTTTTGTTCGTGCCGGAGACGACATCGATCCTATCGATCGAATATATTTCCGGGACAATGGAGATCTCATCGGCGACGATCGTTTCAAGATCGCGGTCCGAGACCTCTTTTTTACTGTCGGCCATATTTTTGAAACTGGCGAAAGCTTTTTCCAGCTTATCCGCGCTAAGTTCGTAGCCCATATCTTTAAGCCGATCAACAAAGGCATTTCTGCCCGAGTGTTTGCCAAGGACCATCTTGTTTGAGGTAAGACCGATATCTTCCGGCCGCATGATCTCATATGTTTCACGGGCGCGCAGGACTCCCGCCTGATGGATCCCGGCTTCGTGTGCGAAAGCATTTGCCCCGACGATCGCTTTATTCGGTTGGACCATAAGGCCGGTAAGGTTGCTGACTAGCCGGCTGGCTTTGTAAATTTCTTTAGTGTTTATATTGGTAGAACATTTAAAGAAATCATGGCGGGTCTTAAGCGTCATGACTACTTCTTCAAGGGAGGCGTTTCCTGCGCGTTCGCCGATCCCGTTAATGGTGCATTCAATCTGGTCCGCCCCGGCTTTTACGGCGGCAAGTGAATTTGGGACCGCAAGCCCGAGATCATTATGGCAATGGACCGAAATAATGATCCCATTTTCTTTTATTTCCGGAACATTGATAAAGATATTTTCGATCAGTTTGCCAAATTCCCAAGGGGTGGTATAGCCCACAGTATCAGGGATATTTATCGTTTTTGCTCCGGCGGCAATTACTCCGCGGATAACTTTGTAAAGAAATTCCGGATCGGACCTTCCGGCATCTTCGCAGGAATATTCGACGTAGGGGCAAAGCGAGCAGGCAAATTTAACCATATCAACGGCGCTCTGAAATACCTGGTCGGGGGTCATGCGCAGCTTTTTTTCCATATGGATGGGTGAAGTGGCCAGAAAAACATGGATCATCGGACGGTCGGAATATTTAACCGCATCCCAAGCCGCCTGGATATCTTCTTTTTTGGCTCTGGCAAGCGAGCAGATCGCGGGCCCTTTGATCTGCTGGGCGATCGTTTTTATAGATTCAAAATCACCGGGGGAGGCGATCGCAAAGCCCGCTTCAATTACGTCGACGTTCAGCCTGGCAAGCTGCCGGGCTATCTCGAGTTTTTCCTCAGGATTAAGCGACGCGCCGGGGCACTGCTCCCCATCGCGAAGGGTCGTATCAAATATTTTAATTATGCGTGTCATGCTAAAATAATTTTAGCATAACGGCGTAGATTATTCTATTGTACTTGAGTTAATCCGATCTCTTCGGCTTCTGCCGGTTTAGCTTCTGCATATTCGATGCCAAAGGCATCCAATACCGCATATAGATCTTGTTGTTTTATTCGGTCAAAGGCGTGCCCGATTTCTTCTTTCTTATCCGGAGTAACGGCAGTTGCATCAACATAAACCTTACTCTTGAGAGGATCCGTCCCGGATGGCCTGAATTTAAACCTTGTAACCATCGGTTCTTTTCCATCCTTTGGCTTAAAGATCATCATTACCCCTTCCGGCCGGCTGCCTACGACGAGCGGTTCGACAACATAAGTTAATGAATCAAGACAATCCCAGGTGTCTGACCATTCAGGCAGGACCTTTTTAAGGATAGAAACCACCTTAGGAAGGTCGATCTTTCCTTCACTATACGCTTTTCCGATCGAAAAGAACAAGCCATTGAAATTCTTCTTTTGAGCTCCGGCTTGCGCTTTAGCTTTATCGGCTGCCTCGCCTTTTAAGAGCGAAATAGCACCTTCGCTACCGTGGGAAACATCGTAGCGGATATCAACTTTTGAGGCTAGGCCATATTGAGTATAAGCTGATTCAATTACCTTTGGCAGGTCCATCTCTCTGCCATCAAGGAACCTTCCCGCCATATCTGTTAGGTGGGCAAGCAAAGCATCCCCGGCTGATTTTTCCGGCGATGATAAACTAACTGTACCTAATAAATTTGTAATTGGCTGGCCAAACCCGGTCGTCCATCCACCGCTCTCTTCCTTCTTACTGAAGACCCTAAATGGTCTTTGATCAATTTCTGATCGGTTGAAGGTGAAGGCATCGCCTAGCTGAGACGGAATAGTAAATTCATCAGTTGTTTCCTCAAAATACCATTTTTGGATCTGCCCTAAAACCTGGTTGAAGTTTTTAAATCCAACCCTGGAAAGAAAAATCGCCAGGTTTCCATGTTCCCTAACGATATATTCACCAAATTCTACCCAAGCGGCGGAAGAGACGTAGGTTGGGAAATCGAGGAAGGTGGCTTTATCCCATTCTCCGGATCCTTTCATCCGCTCATAATTGGCAATATCCAATAGTAAGAATGTCTTATTCGGGCTTGGCGCCGCAAGGATCTTTCCGTTACCAAGCGGATAGTAATCAATAGCAAAAGCTTCGCATAATGCGATCGCATCCGTAGAGAGAACTTGTTTTACCATAAAACGGTCGTTATCCGGATCGCATTCGTACACTATATGTCCAATAGGCGCGGAGGCCAGTGTCTCCTGGTACGGTATCTGTCTGACAACTTTTGGTGCGCTGGTATCAACACCAAAATGATCGACAAATAATTCACCGGCTTTATTGGTTGCGACCGCGTAGCCAACATTAAAATATGGTTCTTCTTCTGCCCAGAGAGGATTAAAAACCTCTGTATTTATTCCCATAGCGCTTAGCTGGGCCATAAGGCCTCTTGCAGCGCTTCCGCTTAAAGTATTCAATGTTATCCTAAATCCTCTTTCAGCCGCTTCATTTATCCTTCGGACTGCTTCCTGATTTGGAGCCAAAACACGGGCATACAATAATGCCGATCTATCATCAGTTAATGTGTTGAGAATATTAGGATGGTTTGCCGCGGCCATTCTGCCTACATGCCGGCCTTCTCTAACTTCTTGTCGGACCGCTTTAAGGTGACGGATAAAACCATCGTATAGTTCTGGCGCGAATTGGGCCCCATCTCCCTGCAGCACTTTTCTACCCAATTTAAAAACAGGGCTGTGGCTGGGTGTATAGAATGTACCGCCGTCAGATCCGAATAAGAAACAGAAAAGAGAGGTTAAGTAGATATTTGTCGTGTCAGTGAATTGTTCAGTAGTTATTACCGTTATGCCATTTGCAGCTAAGATCCGAGCTTCCATTTCGAGCATCTCGTCGGTTTGAGGGCGGACCTCTTTTCCCATAACTTTGAGTGGTTTATCCCGTAAAAGTTCAAGGATTTGACGTATTGAACGTCCGCCAAAAACTTCACGGATAGCGGTGACTCCGTCAGCAGAAAGCCTTTGGGTCAATTGTCGTTCAACTTCAGCTGCTTTTGTATCCAAATCCCAGCCCTGCATCTCGGCTGCTTTTGTCCGGTGCAGATCATGCAGAAAGCGACCTTCGGCCTCGATCATCATCTCCGTATAAACCGGGTTATACATAAATTCTGGATTATTCCAATCAACGCAATCAAAGTCGCTTCTAAGGCCGGCAGTCGCTTGAGGCGCCATCCTTTCAGTCTCGGCTAAATATTTGTCGACTTTATAGGTTCCCATAAGTTCTTCGGTATGCGAATATTCCTGTGCTCCTTTATTCGAAACATCAAAGGGCAACGCAGGCAGGTTTGTCGGGTGATTTTGTTCGACGGCCGTTACATAAGTTTTTCTTAGATCATGCTGAATTTGGACAGTTGTCATTTTTCCGGCCTTTTGATAAGCCAAAAGATCGGTTAATTCTATTTTACCGAGATTTCTTCCGGGCAAAGAGTCATGCCTTGCAAATCTCATCCTAGGAACTTCAGTTAATCGTGTCATTTTCCTTTTCCCCCTTTATAATATAAAAGCCAAGATTTTAATCTTGGCTTCGCGAGCCTATTGCGTCCAAGCATTTATCATATGCTTTTTTACTAAATTTCACTCAATTTTATAGCCCCGATTTGTTATAATAGCAGAAGGTAATAACCCCTCGGCTTTGCTCGGGGTAAAAGGAGACAATCATGGCAAAACAAATAAAAACTATCGGAGTAATAACGACAGGGGGCGACGCACCGGGGATGAATCCTGCGATCAGAGCCGTTGTCCGAACCGCCCTTTTTAACGGGATGAGGATCTACGGAATTGAAAGAGGATGGGAAGGGATGGTTTCCGGCGAGATCCGCGAAATGACCCTTCAATCGGTCAGCGGGATCATCAACCGGGGTGGAACAATGCTGCATACCCACCGGTGCCCAGAATTTAAACAAAAAGTAATTCGCGATAAAGCTTTTGCCAATTTAAATAATTACGGCATTCAAGGGCTGGTGGTGATCGGGGGAGACGGATCGCTTGCAGCATCTTACCAGCTTTATAAAGATTATGGTTTGCCGATCATTAATATTCCGGCTTCGATCGATAACGATATTTACGGGACCGATTATAGCATCGGTTTTGATACCGCGGTTAACACGGCTCTGGAAGCGATCGATAAGATCCGCGATACGGCTACTTCGCATGAGAGGGCGTTCATTGTAGAAGTGATGGGGAGAAACAATGGCTTCATTGCTCTCGATGTCGGCCTGACAGCCGGGGCAGAGGCGATCCTTATCCCGGAAGTCCCATATAGCTTGGATGCGATCGTTGAAAAATTAAAAGACGGGCAAAGAAGAAAAAAATCAAGTTTTATTATCGTAGTAGCCGAAGGCGCGGCGAAGGCCGAGGATATTGCAGTAATTTTACGGAAGAAGACCACGCTTGATATCCGTGTGAGTATATTGGGGCATATGCAGCGGGGCGGGGCGCCGACCGCAATGTCGCGTGAAACAGCCTGCAAACTTGGTGCACATGCGGTTGAACTGCTTCGCAAAGGAAAAAAAGCCCTTATGGTAGGCTTGGTTTCGGACAAAATAGTTGTTACCCCGAGCGCGAAGGTAATGAAAAATAAAAAGAAGATCGATATGGATGCTTACCATCTGGCAAATATGCTGGCGACATAGTGAAAAAAACCTCAAAATGAGGTATAATTCTTAAATGTACCGACCACAAATAAAGGTTCTCGACTGTTCTATCCGCGATGGCGGACTGCTGAATAACTGTAATTTCGAAGAAAACTTCGTTCGAAATGTTTATCGCGCGGTTTGTGCTGCCGGTGTCGATTATGTTGAACTAGGCTATCAGGCCGACAAAAAGTTCTTTTCTCCCGACAAATACGGCAAATGGAAATTTTGCGAGGAAGACGACCTTAAAAAAGTTACCGAAGGGGTAAACACTTCAACTAAGATCTCTACCATGATCGACATCGGCAGGGTAGATCTTGATCAAATAAAACAAAAAAAAGACAGCGTAGTGGATATGATCCGGGTCGCTTGTTATGTAAAAGATATTGATAAAGCTATCGACCATGTTAAGCATGTTGCCGATAAGGGTTACGAAACGACAGTAAACATTATGGCGATCTCAACCGCCCTTATGCCCGATCTTGAAGAAGGGCTTGCCCAATTAGCGGAATCGCCCGTTAAAGCTGTTTATATTGTAGACAGCTACGGCGCCCTGTTTTCGGAACAGATCCACTTTTTAGTTGAGAAAGCCAAACCATATCTTAATCCGAAAGGAATTGAAGTTGGGATCCATTGCCATAATAACCAGCAGTTGGGCTTTGCCAATACCATTGCCGCCATCATCTCCGGCATCGACTACCTGGACGCCACCCTCCTGGGCATTGGCCGGGGCGCCGGCAACTGCCCCCTGGAGTTGCTCATCTCCTTCCTGAAAAACCCCAAGTTCAAGGTGCGCCCCTTGATCAAGGCCATTGAAGAGCAGATCCTGCCGTGGCAGAAGAAGATCGACTGGGGCTACCACATCCCCTATATGATCACCGGGGTCATGAACCAGCATCCCCGCACCGCCATGGCCCTGATGGAGTCCGAGGACAAGGAGAAGTTTATTGAGTACTTCGATCAGATGACCAGCGCCTTGCCGTAAG
>JBAYJF010000075.1:0-6611 GCA_041665245.1 Candidatus Margulisiibacteriota bacterium
AATTTTTTAGCTTCCGCTTTCGGGTCTGCCGCGTAGATTATGCTCCGCGACGCATTGATGATCGCCCTTTTGCCGCCGTTCTTGACTGCGGCTGCCAAGTCGCCTCCCTGGGCGCCGACGCCGGGGATCAGGATCGGCATATTTTCGGCGATCTCGCGGATCTCCAAAAGTTCGGCTGGTTTAGTAGCGCCTACGACCAGGCCGCAATTGCCGTAGGTGTTCCAACCCTTCACGTGTTTTGCTACTGACTTATAGAGCGGTTCTTCGGCTCCGCTGGTCTGAAAATCCCTGAAGCCGGCATTTGAAGTTAGGCATAATACAAAGACCCCCTTGTTATGATAATCGATAAAGGGCTTTACCGAATCGTGCCCCATATAGGGAGAGACGGTCGTTGCGTCGGCTTTGTAAACATCAAAAACGGCTTTGGCATATGCGACGGAAGAATTCCCGATATCTCCTCTTTTAGCGTCAAGAATGACCGGAATGCCGTTCTTGTGGATCAGTTCGATCGTTCTTATGAGCGCTTCAAGACCATAGGTGCCGTACATTTCGTAAAAGGCAATGTTTGGTTTATAAGCGCAGACCGAATTGCAGGTGTTTTCGATGATATAACGGTTGAAATCAAAAATAGGGTCCTCGGACCTTAGGAATTTTTGCGGAAGCTTCGAGGTGTCAATATCTAATCCGACGCAAAGCTGGCTGTTATTTCTTTTTGAAGTATTTAGAAGATCGGCAATGAAGCTCATGCTGCTTCTTCGATCCCCTCTTCAAGGTTTTCTTCTTCTCTGGCCCGCTCTTTTTCCGCCATCATATCTCCAATGGTCACCTTTTTTTCTTCGGGCTGGATGGTAGCTTCTTTTAAAGCCGCTCTATCTTTATCCAATTGCACTTCCCTGATCGACAAACCGATCTTTTGCTCTTCAGGGAGAACTCTTAGAACTTTCACGTCGACGACTTCACCGATCTTAACCGCATCTTCCATTTTTTGGAAAGGCTCTTTCGAAAGTTCCGATACGTGGATAAGTCCTTCAAGGTCGCCTTCGAGTTCGGCAAAGGCGCCGAATTTAACGAAGCGCAGGATCTTGGCTTTAACGATCTGTCCGGGTTTGAACAGCTGGGATGCTTTTTCCCATGGATCAGGCAGGAGTTCTTTTAGGCCAAGGGAGACTTTTTTGTTTACTTTATCAACGCCAAGGACAAAAACATCAATTTCTTGCCCGGATTTTAATACTTCCGATGGGTGTTTGACCCTTTTCCATGAGAGTTCTGTCAAATGGATGAGCCCCTCAACCCCGCCGATATCGACAAAAGCTCCGAAATTCTTTAAGCTCATCACTTTTCCGTGGCGGACCTGGCCGACTTCGACTTCGTCCCAGATCTTGTTCGTGCTCTGTTTTTCGTGATCACCGGCTGCCATTTTATGCGAAAGGATTATTTTCCCCTGTCTTTGATTTGCTTCAAGGACCTTGACGGGGATCGTTTTATTGGCAAAAGCTTCCAGGCTCTCTTCCGCCTGTTTGCTTACCTGCGAGGCCGGGATAAAGCCGCGGATCCCATTGCAATCAACTACCAATCCGCCCCTTAATACCTGGATAACTTTTCCTTCAAGCAAGGTTTTATTATGCAGGGCATCGCTTGCAAGTTTCCATTTTTTCTCGAAATCAGCCCGATTTTTAGATAGAACGACGTATCCTTCTTTGTTTTCTAGGTTGTCGATATATACGTCGACAATTTCGCCGACTTTTACCGCCGCAACGGGCAAGCCGGAACTTTTTTCCGATAATTCTTCGGTTGGGATTATCCCATCGGCCTTATATTTAATATCGACGAGGGCGCCGGTCTGGTCAATTTTCAGGATCTTTCCCTTTACGATGTCGCCTACGCGATATTCATTAAATGTATTTTCATATTCGGATTTTGGAGCTTTTGGGGCTTCATTAATAAGTTCTGGTTTTACAGGTAGGGGGCTTTCTTGCTTTAGGGTCGTAGCTTGAAATTCGGATTGGAGGACCGGCGTTTCAGCCCCGGCTTTTGGGGTTTCAACCTTTTTGTTTTCTTCCAGGGTCTGGCGGATCAGCTCCTCAACTTCAAAATACTCGTTTTCGCCTTTTCCTTTATCAATGAACGTGCCTTTGAATTCCTCTGCCATTATAGTTTCCTCCACTTTCTTCTCCATTTTACCACGAATTTAGGGGGGGGTCAAAGTAGAATGCTTGACAACGATTTACATCTTGTTACAATAGTTGAGCATGTCAAATATATATTCAGGTTCTCGCATGGTCCTCGATCTTTTTGGATGCAGCGAAGAAAAACTCTCAAATGCCGCCCTTATTTTGGACACATTAAGCTCATTTCCGGTCAAGATGGGGATGGGGAAGGGGATGCCAGCCAATGTGTTCAAATATTCGAGTGAAAATCCGGAAGAGTGGGGGATATCGGGGGTTGTTTTATCGGCCGGATCGCATATTTCAACGCATACCTTCCCAAGCAAGGGGCAGGTTGTTATTGATATTTTTTCAGAAAAAGATATTAATATCGATCTGATCACCGGCTATTTTGTCCAGCTGTTCGGATCAAGCAAACATGAAGTTACGAGCGTCCGGCAAACGCCTGGCGATGAAGTTGAATGGGTAGGCGCCGCCGTTACTCCCCGGATATTCCACTAACTATTTATGACGCTAAATTCAAAATACTTAAAGCATCCGACGGTTCCCTTCAGGATAAAAAAGGGTAAAACCGCGTCGGATATTCTAGGCGATATGCTTTCGACCGGCTTTCAGGGGAAAGCACTGGGTGAAGCCTTTGCGATCTGGAAAGAGATGCTCAAGCAGAAAAATATTTCGATCTGGCTGGGCATTTCCGGAGCAATAATTCCGGCCGGGATGCGCAGGATCATTGCCTACTTGATCGAAAAAAGATTCGTGGATGTTGTTGTATCCACCGGCGCGCAGGTCTTTCACGACGCAGCCGAAGCCATTGGGGTCGTGCATTATAAAGGTTCGCCGATGATGGATGACAAGCATTTATTAAAGGAAGGGATCGACCGTTTCTATGATGTTTTGGTTCAGGAAGAAAAGCAAAGGCAGGTTGACCGCAAGATCCAGTCATTTATTGAAACGCTCAATCCCGAATATCAATATTCATCGAGGGAGTTCTTATATCTTCTCGGTTGGTATCTTAATAAAACAGCAAAACACAAAGATTCTTTTCTGATCCAGGCGGCAAAAGCGGGGGTTCCGGTTTTTGCTCCGGCGCTGTCGGACAGCTCGATAGGCTATTCTTTTGTTATGGCGCGCCGCGGGATCCAGGACGCAAAAGGGGGAAAAGCTTTTAGCGGTACGGGAAAGCGCGATTTTCGCTATATTGATCAGATGAAGGATATTGATGAAACGGTGCAGATCGCAGAATGTGCCAAAAAAACCGGAGTTATTTATTTTGGCGGGGGTGTCCCGAAAAACTTTATCCAACAAACGGAGCTATTAAATCTAATTTTAGGCAATAAACTGCCGGGGCATGAATATGCGATCCAGTTAACGACCGATAATCCTCAATTTGGGGGCCTTTCCGGCTGCACTTTTTCCGAGGCGCAAAGCTGGGGAAAGATCGCGGGAAATGCCAAGACGGTCCAATGTTTTTGCGATATAACGATCGGGCTGCCGATCCTCGCGCAGGGATTGTGCGAAGTAGAAACATTAGCGAATAAGAGGAAAAAACCGGATTATGATTGGTCGGGAGAACATTTAAAGTTGAAATACAGATGACAAAATCCAAAACGTTCTTGGAAATAGAAAAAGAATATTATAATTACGATAAATCTAAATTTATTGTTATTCCATGCCCTCACGAAGCGACGACAAGTTATGGAAAAGGGACAAAGAATGGGCCGGCGGCGATCCTTGCCGCGTCGCAGCAGATAGAAACTTTTGATGAAGAAGTTCAATTTGAGCCTTATAAAAAATACGGGGTTTATACCCTTCCTCCGCAAAGCCTGAAAAAACTTCCGGCTGCAATAAGCAAAACAGCTGTGGGTGGGAAAATTCCCATTGTCCTTGGAGGAGAACATTCAATAACCCCAAGCATTGTTAAGGCACTGGCAGGAAAGTACAAAGAGCTTTCTGTCCTCCAGTTCGATGCCCATGCGGACCTTCGAGATACGTACAAGAGAAGAAAAGACAGCCATGCTTGCGTGATGCGGAGGATCCTTGAGATCTGCCCAGCTGTTCAAGTGGGGGTGAGAAGCATCTCAGCCGATGAATATCGTTATGCCAGGGAGACCGGGCAGATCAGGAATATCCATTGGGGAAAGGATGTTAAAGTACCCGAGAAGATCATTAACCAACTGTCAAAGAATGTCTATATCACCTTCGATACCGATGTTTTTGACCCTTCGGTAGTTTTGTCGGTCGGCACGCCGGAGCCCGGCGGCCTTTTCTGGTATGATGCGATCAATATTTTAAAAAGCATCTGTCTTTCAAGGAATGTTGTCGGTTTTGATATGGTTGAATTATCTCCCCGGAAAAACGAGATTTCCTCGGATTTTACGGCCGCGAAATTGATCCACAAGGTCATCAGCTATATTTCCTTAAAGTGAAATTTTCCCGCATACTCCCCGATAACTATTTGAGGGGTAAACATGCAAAACAATCAAATTGTTGTAAGGATCATTCAACCATCAATTAAGCCGCACATAAAAGAACACGATCAAATTAATTTAAATGCAGCTTCATTTGGGGAACGGCTAGTTCAAAGGATATTCAGAATGTTTGGGTGGTCGCTGGTAGCAATGCTTATCGTATATTTTACGGTAAGCTTTTTTAACCTTGGGTTTAGTTATAACGATATTGCCGTGATCGTTGGCCTTCCGCTCTCAGTGGGGTTAGTTGCCAGCTACGTGATCTTGTAGGGAATTGATGATTTTTTCCATCTCTTGCGGAAGCGACGCTTTGAATTCAACCCATTGTTCAGTTCTCGGATGAAAAAAACCTAATTTTTGAGCATGCAGCAGCTGCCCATTTAATTCAAATTCCTCATTCTTTTTTCCGTAGGTTTTGTCACCGACGATCGGATAGCCCAAATGGCTCATATGAACCCGGATCTGGTGCGTTCTTCCGGTTTTAATATCTATTTCTACCAGCGTGTAGTTTTTGTATCTTTTTAAGACTTTAAAGCGGGACTGTGCTTCCCTGGATTTAATATTTACATCTCTGATAACGGCCATTTTTTTGCGGTCGAGTGGGTGGCGGCCGATCTTGGCATCGATGATCCCCCTATCTTCTTTAATTATACCGTGTACCAAGGCTACATAAGTTTTAGATGTTTTCCGGTCTTTGATCTGCTTAGAAAGTGACTTATAGGCCGCATCATTTTTTGCGACTACAATTACCCCGGAAGTATCTTTATCCAGGCGATGGACGATCCCGGGCCGATCGGGAGATCCCAGATTAGAGAGGGGGCCGTGTGCTAATAGTGCGTTTACAAGCGTTTGGGTGTAATGTCCGGGTGCCGGATGGGTCACCATCCCTTTCGGTTTGTTGATAACAATTATATCTTCATCTTCATAAATGATATTTAAGGCGATCTCCTCGGCGTTGATCGCAATTTCTTTTGGCGCCGGAAGGTAAATTCTAACAATATCATTTAATTTTAGTATTTGGCTTGGCTCTGAATATTCACCATTTACGGTGGCGAACTTTTCTTCGATCAGTTTTTTGGCTTGGGAGCGGGAGAGATCGATCCCTTGGAGCGATGAAATATAGAGATCCAGGCGTTTTCCTGCCTGGTCCCGATGGACTATATATTCTGACGCTTTAATATCCATATTCCAACTATCAATAGCGGTAGAATTAACCACTGCGTGGGGGTTAAGTTTAGCCAGTGGACAGGGCTATATCTTAAGAATTCAACCAGGAAACGATATAGAGCATATAGGATCGCCCACCATGCCATGATCTGCCCGTCGAACCTTTTTCTTTTGTAGAGCCAAGCTAAAAACAAGAATACCAAGAACATCGACGCGGCCGCATATATTTGGGTGGGGTGAAGTGATTCACCGGCTTTGCAATAAAGAGAGGCCAGGGAGCCGGCAGGAAAGATTATCCCCCAGGGGAGGGTGGTAGGCAATCCAAAACAACAGCCATTTAATAAACACCCGATACGGCCGATCGCGTAGCCAAACGCAACTCCGGGTGCAATAGCGTCGAATAGCTTTAGGAGAGCGATCTTCTTTATTTTTGCAAAGATAAAGATCGTAGCAAGAGAGAAAACCAATCCTCCCACAAAAACCATTCCGCCATGTTGGACCATAATTATCTCGATCGGGTTATTGATAAAATAATTCCAATCACCCAGAACATAAAAAAGCCTTGGGCCGATAATACAGGCCAGCATTACATAGAGCGCGAGATCCAGGATAGCTTGCGCCTCGATCCCTTCTTTTTTTGCATAATAAATTGTGGAAAAAATTCCGATTATAAAAGCGATCGCGTAAAAAAAGCCGAAGGAATGTATTTCTAGCCCCATAAAATTAAATAAGATCGGATGCATTTTTGTTTCCTTTTATGATCACCGCGTAGAAAATTATTGCGATGCCGATATTGATCATAATGTCCGCT
>JBAYJF010000076.1:0-6404 GCA_041665245.1 Candidatus Margulisiibacteriota bacterium
AAGAGGTCTAGATGTATCCATTAAATTTTTTACTGGGATATTAGTGAGGCACCTAAATTATAGTAGAAGTAAACTTAATTTGCGAATTAAGGCGTTTAATATGAATAATATATTTAATTTTTTCTCTGGTGAGGATGCTTTTGTTGAGTTAGTGAAAGCTAGTGAAGGAATACCAAGGGATTTTCTTAATGTGTTTAAAAGATCTTATGATTATTTTGTTGGCGATTTAAAAGCGAAAGCAATTTGTATTCGCCATATTAAAAAGGCCGTTGCTGATTGGTATAATGAAGATAAATTATCCGGATTGAGCAATGAATCAAATTTATATAAGATGTTGGAGAAACTGGTGAATGAAATTATTATTGGAAGAAGGACAAAACAGTTTATTGTTCAATCTAGCGAATCGTCGAATAAAGAAATTCAGAACTTAGTGGATCTTCGATTATTACATTTAATTAAGCAAGGATGGTCTTCGAAAACAACCCCTGGAGAGAGGTTCGATGTTTTTTCGATAGATTATGGGGCTTTTATCTCGATTTTAGCAACAAAGATTGGCAAGGATGTAAAACAATTATGGTCTGGTGACACCCCCCTTCCTGAAGTAAACCTTCGAGATATTCGTAGGAAAGAGTTTAGTGTAAAAGATGTTGCAATAAATAATATAAGGCGGAAACAAATAAAAAATGATGACGAATTTAAACAAGAAACATTGCCTCTTTTTAACATCTAATTGTTAGTGAGCGTTTCTTGGAGAAAAATAGATTTTAAAAAAAATCATTCTCACATCATTGGTAATGCTGAGCTTATTCTAGCCAAATCGCAGTGGCAAGCGCCGGATCAATATTGGATATTTTAAGTAAACGACCATCTCTTGTTAAAGTATTCACTTCGCAGGAAGGATGAATTCGCTTTAATTCCATACCCATGGCAATAATTAGGATATCGAAAGAGCTTAATGCTCCTTCCTTTTGAGAATAAGGGGTTTTGTGTTCAAGTTCAATTATTTTATCAATATTAATATTATGATATCGATGGAGATCATAACAATAAATTACTTTTCTTTGGCGTATCTGAGACAAAAACATGTCTTTCCATTTCACATAAGAAGCTTCGCCTATTTTATTGGATCGATAAAAAAATTTGGCAAAACAATTTAATACCTCAGTCACACAGAATTGGGGCATATATAAAAAAGCATCACCGTTTGCATGCTCAAGAAAAAAATTATGTTTTAAAGAAGTTAAATTCTCAATGGCATAGATAAAGGCGCTTGCATCCAGAAGGTAATATTTCATTTACCTTTTTCTTTAATCTTGGCATATATCTTGAAAGGTGACCCTTTGATTTTCGAGCACAAATCGTGCATGTGTTGTATTTGTTTTAAAGCTTTTTCAGTTTCTGGCTTAATACTTTTTCCGTTTTTTATTGCTTCTTTTTTTGCTTTTTCAATAAGTTGCATTACAAGTGCCTTTATGTAGATATTCTCTCATCCCCATCTTTGGGTGTCAACGGGGAGATGGATATCATGGTTGAATTCTATTATAAAAAGCTTATAATTCCTCTGGAAAAGTAAGCCCAATAAAAAACATGGATTGAGGAGGGAATGCCAATGAAAGACGATGATAAAATAGCTATTAATTATGCCTGGGATTGGTTTTCTTATCATGCAAGTCAAAGAATGATAGCCTTTAATTTCTTTTTGATAATTGTTGGAGCTTTAGGATATGGATATTTATCTTGCGGCGATAATTCTGTTAAAACTCTTATTTCTTATGCGGGGATAGTAATATCTCTGGCTTTTCTTTTGTTAGATTTTAGAAATGCGGAATTAGTTGATTACGGGAAAAATGCGCTCTGCGACCTGGAAAATAAAAACAATATAAATATTGTTAGAAAAGATAAAGAAAAGAAAGTCTGTTATCACTTCATAATTACACATGCATTATGGTTGCGTTTAATTGAAGCTCTGACTTTGATTGGTTTTATTAGTAGATTATTAAATTAAAATTAGCTAATTATTGAATATGTAAACGCCGAGCGGCGCGAGGCATACATTCATTCGTAATTCGTCATTCGCAATTCGTAATTATTATATTATCTTAACCGTCTTCTGCAGCGAATTATGCCCTTTCATGACTTTTACCCGATTCTTTTTGACATTATAATGATCGGCTAAAAGATCGATGACGGCTTCGTTAGCCTGACTATCAAGCTCTGAATTGGTTATATAGGCCCTGGTTCCAGCTAATTCATTGTGATCCGCGTTTAAAACCACTTTAATCTCAACTAGTATTTCAGTCATAATACCTCCTTAACAATTCCCCCACTTATGTTCCGGGTGGCGTCTAGAATATTCCATGGCAGTCTTTTTTGTTATCTCGTGCCACACAACCCCAAGATTTGCTCCCACAATCGAAGCCAACGCGCAACGGCAAAGCGTCGGATCGCTTTTCCTTAAAAGCGTATCAAATATTTCAAAAGGATCGTGCTTTAAAAAATCCGATTTTGTCTTGATCCCGATCTTCCTTAATTTTCCCGCAATGATCGGTCCAATATTGGGGAGCGATTCAAGTGACTCGTCGTTGATCTTCTTTGCCATCGATTCTTTCAATCCTTAAAAATATACTACTACACCGAACTGATTGAAATTGATCTCCGCATTCATCCAGGCGTTTTGATCGTTGGCGTCTTTGTATTTTATTCCGGTCAAAGCCAGCATTCCCAGTTGATAGTAAACCCCGATTCCCATTGTTTCCGTGAGCTTGGTGCAGGTTTTTACCCCAAGCATCAATCCGGGGATCCCGCCGCTAAAATTGCCCGCCGGGGACGGAGACCCGGCAACACCAGCAATTTCCTGCTGGGCGCTGAACCAGCCTAAATTGTAATCAACAAAGGCTGAAACCGAATTCCGGTTATCAAAACTGAAATCGACTATTCCGCCAAGCGAGGTTTGAAATAACTGGAAATCATGCCAGGTGCTGGCCAGGGGAGTATAGTTGAAAATAAAGTGCGGGCCAAACTTGACCCCGGGCGCTACCGGATAAAAAAGCGTCGCCTCTCCGCCAAAGCCGATCGACGACCCGGCCTTTAATGTACCAAGATAGATCGAATCCAGAGAGTCTTTTAAGGTTATATTCGTAGAATTGACCAGCAAGTTAGCGTTCAGCTTACCGCCTAAAAAAGGAAAATCGGTCGCTATTGCTTGCCCGATCGAGAGATTAAATAGAATTAGAAGCATGCTTGCAATAATGTGGAATTTTTTCATAGATCCTCCTTAACAGCCGTTAAAAATATTCAACGCCAGTATTTTCTCATTGCGGACATTGGGTGTCAACTATGGGGAGGGCGGGGTGTTACCTAACGGATTACGCTTTCAATTTCACTTCGCATTTCTTCTCCATCTTAAACGGATGATACGATAATTTAGATTTTCTTAACCCGGGAATGCCAAGATCCTGCTCGAGGTCAACATACCTATAATTATGAAAAATCGTTTCGCAGGCTGAATTAAGAAGGGCCTGCGAAATGCCGTAATATTGTTTGTCCCCATACGAGAAATGAAGCGTGGCAGTTTCATCATTTAAATGACTCCCTAGAATAAAACCGGCAAAATCTCCCTTGATAATAAAGGCCCCACCCAAAAGCCCCAGCTGGTCATAATATTTAAAAGCGTTTTCGATCGCCTTCCTTTGCGCATCATAAGAAAGCGGTCCGCTGTCTTTGTTTGAAGACCACTTTTCGAACAACTCCAGAGCCTCTTTTTCGTGTTTGTTCGACAACGGGATGAATTTGCAGTCCGGACAGATCTTTTTGAATTTCTTGATATGGTTCCTCTTTCCATCAAATCCTTTTCCCTTTAATTCCGCCAGCTCAGTCGTAAGATAAATATAATCGTCCTGGTCGCGCAGCTCTTTAAAACTATATTTATCATGCGAAAGCTGGCCGGTCAGCTTCTCTGAAGCCCGGGAGATCTCTCCCGAATCTTTTAAACAGATCTGGATCGTCTCTTCGATCTTGTGCTTCCCGACCGGTTCAAAAAAATAATGTTCGTCCAGGATCGAATTGGCTTTGATGCATAAATTATCATTTATTAGCGTGATCTGATAATTATCGAATTTCTTCCAGATGATCAAATTCGCTAGGTTTAATTCACAGATCGTCGGGGAATAATCTTTAAGATAGGGAGTTATTTTGATGCTGTCTTCGATCTCAAGGGGCCTAATTTTTGGATATTGAGGGATCACTAAATAATTTTACCATACAATAACACTTTTCGGGAAAGCATTCCTCGCAGCCGTAGAGCGCCTTCGGCGGCAGAAAAGAGGGGGTTTCGGTGACATTAAACCCGAATTTTTGGAAGAATTCGGGAATAATTGTATATAGATAGATGTTATTATCCGCAATCTTGATCAATTCTTTTAAAATTGCCGAAGCGATTCCCTTGTGCTGCAGATCGGTCCTAACCCCCAGGGAGGTTAAGAAGTAAAATTTGTTAACTTTTTCCAAGCGGGCGATCCCGATAACTTTATTGTCATCCTCCGCCACCCAAAAATCATCAAAAGTCTCGCCCGGATAATGCAGGTCGGCTTCCGCCAGGACCTCGATTATCGCTTGCTTATCATTAATTGTCGCTTTTCGAATTAACATTGCCGCAATTTTAGCATATTTCATATGTTGTGGAAAAGCGACATCGGGTGGGGTATAATCGCACCAAAGAGGAGGAGATTATGAAAATAACAATGTTCTCTTTTCTGTGTTTGTCAGTATTTTTCTTGGTCCCATCTGGCGTCTTTGCCTCCGGTCCGACCCAGGAAGTTTCGATCATTGCTAAAAGATTCGAATTTTATCCCAACCAGATCGTGGTCCGCGTGAACCAACCGGTCAGGATCTATTTGACCAGTATTGATACGACCCACGGATTCGCTTTGGGGGATTTTAAGATCAATAAGGAATTTGGTTCGGGAGAGATAGCTACCGTTGATTTTACCCCGAATAAAAAAGGGACGTTTGATTTTCACTGTTCGGTCTTTTGCGGACTGGGTCACATGGGGATGAAGGGGAAATTTTACGTTGTCGATTAGGAGAGCGAGCGAATGAAAGAAACAGAGCATATGCATATGATGGGAACTGCAAAAGGCGCGACAGAAAAGATCTCTTTTTCGATCGGCGGGATGACCTGCGCATCCTGTGTTACCGCGATCGAAAATGCCCTGCGCAGTTTTAAGGGGGTTGTTAATGCCAATGTTAATTTTGCCTCCGAAAAAGCCTTTGTTGAATTTGACCCGACGGCGACCGATGTTCACCGCCTCATACAAGTTATCGAGGCCACGGGCTACCATGTAACCTCTCCGCTCATGGGCGGTATGCATATGCATCACGATGATGTGAAAGACGTGCGAAATCGGCTGATCGGATCGATCATCTTCAGCCTTCCATTATTTTATTATATGCTGATGGCCTTTGGCGCGCCAATGCCGGATTTCTTTATGCAGAACGGTCCGACCATAGAATTGATCCTAACTACAATAATCCTTTTCTTTGGAAATATCTTTTTCTCCCGGGGGATCTTGGCGCTGGCTAAAACAAAAACTGCGAATATGGATACCCTCGTTTCGCTCGGGGTCGGCTCCGCTTATCTTTATAGCTTATATGCGACCATAAATATTTGGCTGGGAAACCCTGCCTTTGGGATGGATAAGCTCTATTATGAGGTAGCCGGCCTTTTGATAACTTTTATTCTTCTCGGAAAATATTTTGAAGCCTTGGCCAAAGGGCGGACCTCCGAAGCGATCAAAAAACTCCTCGGTCTCCAGGCAAAGACCGCTCTGGTCCTAAAAGACGGGAAAGAGATCGAAACTAAGATCGAAGATGTCGCCGTAGGCGATGTAATTGTTGTTAAACCGGGCGGCAAGATCCCGGTCGATGGGGTAATTTTAAGCGGACATTCCAGCGTCGATGAAGCCATGGTCACCGGCGAGAGCATTCCCGTAGAAAAGAAAGCCGGCGATAAAGTGATCGGCGCTACGATCAATAAAACCGGATCGTTTAATTTTAAAGCTGAAAAGATCGGCAAAGATACTTTTTTGGCGCAGATCGTAAAATTTGTCGAAGAAGCCCAGGGGAGCAAAGCCCCGATCGAGGCTTTAGCCGATCAGATCTCGGCTTATTTTGTCCCGGCGGTCATTTTGATCGGACTGCTGGCGTTTATTGTCTGGCTGGCCGTCGGCCAAACTTTTACTTTTGCCTTGACCGCCTTTATTACAGTGATCATTATTGCTTGCCCCTGCGCGCTCGGGCTTGCAACTCCGACCGCAGTGATGGTCGCAACCGGGATCGGCGCGGAGCATGGCATTCTCGTAAAGTCGGCGGAAGCTCTCCAAAAAGCCGGGGGATTAAATACGATC
>JBAYJF010000077.1:0-6387 GCA_041665245.1 Candidatus Margulisiibacteriota bacterium
ACCATTGAGGCTATTCGCAAAGGAGCCAACTTTCTGGATGCGACCATTTTTGGGATCGGTAGGGCAGCCGGGAACTGTCCTTTGGAGCTTCTTTTATCATTCCTTAAAAATCCGAAATATAAGATAGAGCCGATCCTGGAAGTGATAGAAAAAGATGTTTTGCCCCTGTCTAAAAAAATGGAGTGGGGTTATATTATTCCGCATATGATCACCGGGATCCTTAATCAGCACCCTCGAACGGCGATCGCCATTCGCGAAAGCAAAGATAAAGATAAATATGTCCAGTTTTACCGCAGCATCGCCAGCGATATAGAGACTGCTTAGGCTAGTCCCAGAGGCTTTGTCTTTTATTTCACCTGCAATTATTCTTTTTATTGTTCGATACTAATTATGAAATATGACAACCGCAATATTAGATATCCCATTTGTCCTAAGGCCTAGAAATATTCCTGGCCGGCTTCTAAGACTTGATGAACGGAACGAATACGTCAGGAGAAATGGCCTCCCATTATTATCCTCTAAACCGGCAAGGTATTATGCCAAGGTAATGGCAACAGAAGAGTTCCTGGGGACTAGGGTAGCCTTATTCCTTGGAATGTTATCGGCTTCAGGGGTGGAGCAAGCAGATGAGGCGATTAAATATCTTGAAATGCTGGATACGGCTAACTGTAAAGTGCAGGATGAAATTGGTGTCGTTTCCACCAGCATTGATGATGATTTTCAAAGAATACATGACTATTTAAAACCATCATTTAATTTTGAGTTTACACAAAACAATTTTGTTGTTGCCTGGGACAGATTTTATCTAAATTTAATGCAAGGGCGAAATCTTTCGGTTGGGAATTGCTATTCATCGGCGGCGATATTTTCATTGTTCGCATTGGATAGAGGTTGGGAGGTTGGCGAAAGACATAGCCTTGAGGATTTGCATGCTGGGATCTTCTCCTTCCCGCGCAGCTTTCAGGCTGGCCTCGCTGTTCCAGCCTATCTTCATTATTGGCATATCACTGAAGGGATAGGCAGTTGGGGACCCACAATTAATAAGGTCGTTGATAGAGCAATTCTTGGAAGCGTATTCTCTCTTATCCCTGCGTGTGCGATTTTTGATGAGTTTATGAGCCTTACTGAAAGAGAAGCGTTAGAAATAGTAAGTCGGCTTGAATGTGCGCTAACTTTAAACCCATTTTTTACTAGAGGGCATACGTGTTTAAGATTGCGATCTCAAGAGCTTAAAATGAGTGAAAAAGAAAGAACCATTAAGGAAAAAATTGTGCGACTAAATCAGGCAATGAGTTGGGATTTTCCACAGCAATTATCGATTTTGGATCAGATAGGAATTATTCCATATCCCGATCAATAATTATATAACTCAGGTTTTAAATTCTTAAACCTCACCGGGATCGATTCATATTTTGTTTCGTCAACGATCCGGAAGATCCTAAAATGAAGGTGAGGGGAAACCGCATAGCCCACATCCGCCGATAATGCTATTTCGTCTCCAACTTTTACCACATCTCCGACTTTAACTCGTGCGGAATCTTTTTTGATATGGCTATACTCTGCCATGGTTCCGTCATTATGTACAACCGTGATTGTGTTCGTATAATTCTTAAAGATCGGATCGATAGAGTGTTTATAATATTGATCGCGAACGAACATGACGGTCCCATCGCGGGCGGCAAGGATCGGCGTTCCGATCGGCATTTCCCAATCAATGGAATGGGTGAAATCGTCAAAATGGCTCCCTGTTCCATAGTAACCCTGGCTAATTTTAAACTTCTTTTTTGCAGGAAAAGGGAGTGTATAAATATAAGTGTCATCATGAACCGCATCGCTTTTCCCCATCCGCCAGTCCCAACTGTTATTCCAGGTGTAAGGTAAACTGCGGTCGATTATGGTTGCTGAATAAGCCACGCTTGTTGAATTAGGGGGGGAAATGATATGTAAAGGAAAGGTTGCATCGCTTTGCATGTTTTTAAGCGTAGGGCGGAAGGTAAGGGTAATATCGAAGGGATATCCGTTCCAAACCGAGAAGACAACTTCACCTTTTGCATCATCGTATCGTTGAATAATGCACATATTGGCATTATTTTTTTCATCAAGCTTGGCATAATAATATTGGGCGTTATCCAGTTTCGGGGGTGATGATTGCATTTCGGCATAGGAGGGATTAACAAAGGACAATGAAAATAAAAAGAATACGAATATTATTCGATTACAATTGACAGCCATTAATCCCTTTTATTTCTAATAGTAATCCGCGGCACTCCGCATAGCGAATAACTGGTGGTCTTGCGGAACGAAACGTCCGCCTTTTACTTCCAGTAGGTTTCGGGCAACGATATTGTCACCCTCAATCCCAGGATAGACGCCGAATTTATTCTCTTTTATGAATCCAAAGATCGCATCGCCATAGCGCAGGCCAAGGATCCTGTCCATAACATGGGCGACTCCGCCGCGAATAGCATGTCCGCAATTTTGATAGCGATATTCAAACTTCGTGTTCTTTTCTAAAATTGAGAAGATATACTCTCCAATTCCGCCGAGCTGTTCATTGCCAAAAGAATCTTTTTTCTTTGGCATTTCATGGCGGGCTTTGACCAGCGCGTACTTCGGATCCGCAATGACCGCATTCAGTAATTCTTCATGGCGTTTGTTGATCTCTGCCGGGTAGCGGGTATCAAATAAACGGGCGCCTTCGGAAACGACGACTATGCAATGTTGTTTGATCGCGATCGCTTTTTGGACTTTCTTTATCACTTCGTCCATGTTTAATACTTCTTCCGGAAGAATGGTTACTTCTGCTCCGCCGGCAATTCCGGCCCAAAGCGCGACCCAACCGGCATGGCGTCCCATAACTTCAATTACGAAGCAACGATTGTGCGATTCAGCAGTCGTGCGGCAGTTTTCGATGAAATGGACCGATTCCTCGACCGAAGATTCAAATCCGTAGGTCATTTCTGTTCCGAAAACGTCGTTATCCATTGTTTTCGGTGCGCCAAACATTGGGAAAGCGTATTGCTGGCCAAGTTTACCGGCTGCGCCTAAGGTGTCATCGCCGCCCAAAACAACCAAACAATCCAATCCAAGTTTTTTAATGTTTTCCATCGCTTTTTCGGGAGCTTTGGCTTCAAGATTGGCTTTGGAGAAAAGGTTTGTCCGTGAGGATTTAAGTATCGTTCCCGCAACGGTGAAAGATTCTTCAATATCGATAAGATTTAAAGGTTTAACGATCTTGTTTATTTCTGTTCCCGGATCACGCATGACCGATTTCCATCCCTCGAGAAGTCCAACAAGTTCCATCTTTTCATTCTCGGGGAGGGTGAGGTTGGCTTGGTTTATTCTGCGAAGCAAACCGACAATTACCGCATTATGCCCTGCACAGTCTCCTCCACCTGTCAGTATTCCTATCTTTCGGATATTGATCTCTTTACCCTGATACTTAACTTTCATCGATTATGCTCCTTTTCCTGCTGAACCAAGTACATTGGTATTCTTAGCGATAATAAGTTTTTTGAGCTCGTCACGGGCAGGTCCAAGATATTTGCGCGGATCAAATTCCCCAGGTTGTTCCGCAAATACTTTTCTAATAATCGCCGTCATAACCAAACGGCCATCGCTGTCGATGTTTATCTTGCACACGGCCGATTTTGCGGCTTTGCGCAGCTGTTCTTCAGGGATCCCGACGGCATTATCCATCTTTCCGCCGAATTTATTGATCATCTGGACATATTCCTGGACGACGGAAGATGCGCCATGTAATACGATCGGGAAGCCGGGCAATCTTTTTTCGCATTCTTCAAGGATATCGAAGCGAAGAGGTGGAACTGATTCACCTGGTTTTAGTTTGAACTTATAAGCACCATGGGAAGTTCCGATCGAAATTGCCAAAGAATCAACGCCGGTTTTTTTAACAAAATCTTCAACCTGGTTAGGGTCAGTATAGGTGTGATGTTCAGACGAAACTTCATCTTCAATGCCGGCCAATACCCCAAGCTCTCCTTCGACGGTGACATCGAACTGGTGGGCATATTCCACGACTTGTTTGGTTAACTTAATGTTATCCTCGTAAGTGTGGCTGGAACCGTCGATCATTACCGAAGAAAAACCGTAATCGATGCAGGATTTGCATAATTCAAAAGTATCGCCGTGATCTAGATGTAAACAGATCGGGATGTTGCTTTTTAACTCTTTTCTGACCATTTGAACTGCGCCCTGTGCCATATAGCGTAATAATGTCTGATTGGCGTATTTCCTGGCGCCGCTGGAAACCTGGATAATGACCGGGGAATTGCTTTCAGCACAGCCTCCGACGATCGCTTGAAGCTGTTCCATATTATTAAAATTGTAGGCAGGGATCGCATACTTTCCTGCCATCGCCTTTTTGAACATCTCCTTCGTATTTACCAGACCTAATTCTTCATATAACTTTGCCATTTATTTCTCCCTTTCTTGTATTTATTAAAGCACCTAAGGGTATTATATAAAAAATCGCAGCGGGTCGCAACTGAAGAAAATTTAGGCTGCAAAACTGATAATTAGTTTAAACAGTTACACCATTAGATCTAACCGGCGTAAAAGCCAGATCAAGAAAGGTCTTTTGAGAAAGATTTCCTTTGCTATATTCAGCATATAGCATCTGACATGAGCTAGAATTGGCATTTTCTTCCATCCGGCGCATGAAGTAGGCTAGGCTATCCCCAAAAGATCCGACGGGCATATAAAAGCGTGTGTTGTATCCTTGTGCAGCAAGACCTAATAGTATTGGAGCGGCCGGCATCCCCAGGAGCATTTCAAATTCTATATTGCTGTCGTCTTGTTGTTCTCCGGTAGAATATTTGTTTGCTAATGTGATCGATTCGGAGATCGTTCGTAAATTATGTGAAGCAACTGCGATCCTATAATATTCTTTTTCTCTTAAAGCTACTTCAAGACAATCAATGTAGCGTTGGTTTACTGCTTCGTGGTTTGGGAGAACTTGATCTTTATCTTTTGATTGGTAAGCTCCCTTTACAAAGCGAACGAATAGGCGTGAATTTCCGTCGTTGATGTGATAAACCTTTGCAGCCAGTTTGGATAATCTGTCGATATCTTCGAGAGAATCCTGCAAATATGTTTGAATAACAATGCCGACATTGTTGCCGTATTTGTATTGCGTTTCTTCCATAAAGCGCTCTAGTACGGTTAACGTTGCATCTTTAATATGATATCTTTCCATGTCAATGACAATAACTGCATCGTTTTGAGAAGCTGCAAATGCTAGTGTTTTTAGGACTTCCACCGCTTCGTCAATCTTTGTTTCGTCAAAACCTGCAACTAATCCTGTTAATTTGACTGAAACGACTTTTTCAGGACCTATGATCGGCCTTCTTAGGACGGTTAGGTAGCCTTCAACATTCGCTTGCGCTGCTGCAGGTGAATCCGCTTCTTCTGCAACAACATCATATATATAACCGACGCCGGTTTTGCGGTGTACGGTTTGGATCGTTTGAGCGGCTTGATCTAGGTTTTCTCCCGCGATAAAACGCTTTGCTGCCTCTTTCATTCCGATCTTATAGCCAAGATAAAAGGCCCAGCCGGCATTGTCAGCGATCCACAACCCGAAACGTAAAAACTTGGATGCCAAAGCGCCTCTGCTTTCCTTAGGAAAGGACAATTTTACCTGCGCTTGGATAACTCTATATTTATTGCCAAAAGGAACGTCGAGTTTTTCTATTTCAACAGCCCTTTCAGATAGTTCTTTGAATTTTGGTATGAGTGCTTGATCCTGCATAACGATCCCTGCCAAAAATCCCCGAACGTAATTCATTGAAAAGCGAGTGATCTTTGGAATAGATGCTAAAACGCTTATGGCCGTTTCTCTAAATGGATTATTAGATGGTATAACGGCAGGAGTTATCCTTCCTTGAGAAGACGCTTGTAGGTCGATCCTTCTTCTTGAACTAGTTCTTCCCATTGCGGCCCTTGCGGTTGTTGGATCAAGTATTGGCATCTTACCCATTAGAATCTCCTCCTAAAAAATATGTTCTAGTGATCAATTACAAATAGTTATCTGGAGGAATATTTGAAAATTTCAGGGGAAATTTAAAACAAATGGATATTATGTGGGATTGCTGGGCAATATTTACATGTTTTTGTGATAATATTACTCCGCAAATGGAGGTAGTTAATGTTCAACAAAAGCGTTCCATTTTTCGGATTGATCTTCATTGTTTTAAGCTTACTTTTCGCATTTATAATAGTATGCATTGACCTGGTGCTACATCTGGATTTGGCCAATGGAGCGGCAGGAGTGGGTGGGATCATTGCTGCGATAATCGTTGGTCAAATATATGCTTTTAGAAACAATGAAAGAATGCCCTGGGATATTAGGATGAAAGTTTTAGC
>JBAYJF010000078.1:0-6344 GCA_041665245.1 Candidatus Margulisiibacteriota bacterium
AAGACACTAAAAAACGAAGAAAGTTTTGCCGCGCAAAAAGTAAGAGAATTCTCGGAAGAGGTGAAAAAAGCGATCAACTTAAAGGTTGTTCTGCTGGATGAACGGCTCACGACCGCGGCGGTGGAAAAATCAATGATCAGCGCGGGGTTTTCGAGGGAGAAACGCAAAGGGATCATCGATCAGTCGGCCGCAGCTATGATCCTGCAAAATTATCTTGATAGCAAAAGAAGAGCTATTTGATCGAGGAGTTACTGCCAGGATGAGGGCTATTTGTGAAAATTAAAATCATTATTGCTGCTTTTATCTTTTTATTATTCTCGTGCTCTTATTTTGTATTCTTCAGATCGGCTGACCTATCCAATGAATCCTTGGTAAAAATATCGATCGAAAACGGGATGAGCGCCAGAAAGATCCAAAGCTGTCTTGTTGAAAAAAATGTTCTGCCGCGCCATAGTGCTTTTTTTATAATAATAAAAGTGTTCCGGCTGGAAAACAGGATCAAGGCTGGAACGTATGCCATTTCTCCCTCGGAAACGGTTGTCGGAATAATAAATAAGATAACCAGAGGACAGACCATTCCTCAAGAAGAGATCCAAGTAACTTTCCCGGAAGGAACGTCGATCTATAAGATGGGAATTATTCTTAAAAAAACCGGGTATAAGAAATGGGAATTGTTTCAGGGGCTTGCGGATGAAGGAATAACGGCCGACCTTCGCCAGCGGCATTGGGGAATATTTAAATATATCCCTTCAGAATCGCTAGAGGGCTATCTTTTTCCGGATACCTATCGCATTTATGCCGATGCTTCTGTTGAAGTCCTGGCAGAAGTGATGCTAGGCCAATTTGAGAAGATCGTTGTTCCGTATTGGAATAGCGTTAAGAATAAAACCAAATTGAGCTTGCATGAAACGCTAACTCTGGCTTCAATAATAGAAAAAGAAGCTAAAAAGCCTGAAGAGCGGCCAATCATTGCTTCAGTTTTTTATAATAGATTATCAATTGGAATGCCGCTCGGTGCCGATCCGACGGTAAAATATGCGCTCGAAAGGCCGACAAAAAGGGTTTTGTACTCTCAATTAAATGTTAATTCGTTATATAACACATATAAACGGAAAGGGCTCCCACCGGGACCGATCTGCAACCCCGGGATCGCTTCGATCAAAGAGGCAGTAAATCCGGCTAAAACCGGGTACTTCTTTTTTGTTGCCAACAAAGATGGCAGCCATATGTTTTCAAGGAACTGGGAAGAGCATCAGAGGGCACGGCTAAAAGCAACAAAAAAATGAAAAAACTGATCGTTCTTATTGGGCTATTATTGGTTTTTACCTGCAGCGCGTTTTGCGACACAAAACCAGATAACCAAGAATATATAAAACTGACCAATACGATTATTAATAAAGTGATCTTATTAAAGGATACTTATGGCCAAATGGAGGACTTGAATTGGGAGAACATCTCTATCAAGGATCATCCGGATAAAACGGTAGTAAGTCTTTATTTTTATGATAAATATGCCCGACAAATTAAGGCCAAGACGTATTTAATTTTGGGGATGACTTTCACTATTTGGGATATAAAGCAAAAAACAATTAACAATAATATCGGTAGGATGGAAATTGTTTATTCTGCTACCGGCAATGAGGGAAAGAACATAACGAAAGATATTAAGAATATTATTGAGGCTGAAAAGGATCTATTCCCACTCGATCGTTGACGGATGGATTTACAAGTTTCATGACTAGGAGGAATAATGGGAATACATGAACTCAAAGCCGATTTTGAGCGAATAAGATCAGAAGTTTTAGTCAAGATCAGCAGAATTAACGAAAAATGGAAGATGGTTTTTCAAAAAGCTCAGGGAAATACCGATGTCGAAAGAGACCTTCTACATCTTAAGCTTGAGCTCCAAATCGTCGAAACTCGAGCCCTCAAGGAATTTGAGAGAATAGAAGAAAAGATAAAAAAAGCAGCTTGACGTTTGTAATCTGATAGTATACGCTTGTATACCATGGGACCACAAAACAATCAGTGGGGAGGGTGAGAAATGAATAAAAAGGACGAACATCATATAGCTATTTTTCGAGGCAAAGAGATTCGAAAGGTCATTCACAATAATGAATGGTGGTTTTCGGTTGTGGACGTTTGTGAGGTGTTAACGGATAGTGTTGATGCCGGGGCATATTGGCGGAAGCTAAAACAAAGATTAAATGAAGAGGGGAGCGAGGTCGTGACAAATTGTCACGGACTGAAGTTAGAAGCTAGTGATGGCAAAAAATACGAGACCGACTGCGCCAATACTGAAGGCATTTTTCGGATTATCCAGTCGATCCCATCTCCAAAGGCCGAACCCTTCAAGCGTTGGCTGGCTAAAGTTGGTTATGAACGAATCCAGGAGATAGAAGACCCGGAACTGGCGACCAAACGGACCCGCGCTTTGTATAAAGCCAAGGGCTATCCTTTTGGTCTTAAGCCAAATGATTATAAGAAATTAAAAGGATTAAAGCGCGAAAACCTGCGCGACCACATGAATGATTTCGAATTGATCTTTTCCATGCTTGGAGAAAGAGCAACAACTGAAATACATCGCACGGAAGAATCAAAAGGAATGGCAAAACTAAAGGCTGATGCCAAAGCCGGCTGAGGTATTGCGGGCGGCGCCAGAAAAAAACTGGAAAAACGTCTTGGCAAGTCGGTGATATCGAAAGAAAACTATCTAGAACTTAATGAATGATCCCAGTGCATCGAAACAAATTGAAGGCCAATGAAAAAAAGCAAGCCTTACTCCCACTCGATCGTTGACGGCGGCTTCGAAGATATATCATAAACCACGCGATTAACTTCCGGTGTTTCATTTATGATCCTGCTGGATATTTTTTCCAATAAGTCATATGGAAGCCTTGACCAATCGGCGGTCATGGCATCGGTTGATGTCACCGAGCGGATGGCGATAGTATTAAGATATGTTCGTTTGTCTCCCATAACCCCAACGGTCCTAATAGGGAGAAGAACAGCAAAAGATTGCCAAACTTTTTTATAAAAACCGGCTGCTTTTATTTCGGTGATAACAATATCATCTACCGCCTGCAGAACCTTAACCCTTTTCTTTGTAACTTCCCCGATAATGCGGATCGCTAGCCCTGGTCCTGGGAACGGCTGTCTTGATATGATCTCTTCCGGAACGCCAAGTTCGGTCCCGAGCGCCCTAACTTCGTCTTTAAATAGTTTATTGAGCGGTTCAATAAGCTTAAATCTAATATCTTTTGGCAGTCCTCCGACATTATGGTGCGTTTTTATCCGTACTGCAGTAGTTGATGTTAACCCGGGAACGGCTGATTCAATAACATCGGGATAAAGGGTTCCTTGCGCAAGAAAGGGGAGATGCCCAAGCTTTAGTGCTTCTTCTTCAAATACCCGGATAAACTCATTGCCGATCAGGTGACGCTTCTTTTCCGGATCGGTTACACCGTTTAATTTATCATAAAACCTCTCGGAAGCGTCGATATGGATAAAATTAATTTTAAATTTCGAGGTAAAAAGCTCTTTGATCTTTTGGGCTTCATTTTTTCTCATAAAGCCCTGGTCGATAAACATACATGTCAGCTGTTCTCCAACTGCCTTGTGAACAAGCGCCGCCACCGTTGTTGAATCGACTCCGCCGGAAAGGGCGCATAATATTCTTTCTTTTCCAAGCGTTGATCTTAGCTCTTCAACCGCTACTTCGATGAAGTTCTTTGTGGTCCAGGTCGGTTTGCATCCGCAGACGACATATACAAAGTTCTTGATTATTTCCAATCCCTGGGGAGTATGAGCAACTTCGGGATGAAATTGCACGCCATAAATTTTAGTTTCATGGTTTCCAATAGCGGCATTTGGTGTACTGCCGGTATGAGCGAGAGATTTAAAACCATTGGGAAGCTTGATCACCGAATCTCCGTGGCTCATCCAGGTTTGTATTTCTGATGGAAGGCCGGCAAAAATATTTGATTCATCATCAATTAATAGCTGAGCTTTACCGTATTCTCTTTTATTTTCGGATTTAACTTCTCCTCCGAGCTCGCTGCCAATTAACTGAAGGCCATAGCATATTCCAAGGATCGGTATACCGGATGTCAGGAGTTTTGGGTCAGGGTGGGGAGAGTTCTTTTCGTAAACAGAAGACGGGCCGCCAGAAAGAATTACTCCTTTAACATTTTTTCTTTTTAATTCATCGACGGAGGTATTATGCGGGAGCATTTCGCAATATACGTTGCATTCGCGAATGCGGCGGGCAATAAGCATCGAATATTGTGCGCCAAAGTCGAGGACAACGATCAGATCATGCTTGTTTGCCATATTATTTATACATACCAAGTTGCTGGGCTTTTTGATAAACTTTTCCTTCGGTTAAAATAGAAGGGGCTATTACCACGTCGACATGCTGCATTTCTTTAATATTTGCAGCGCCAAGCGTTCCCATCGAAGTCCTGAGCGCTCCGACTAAATTCATGGAGCCGTCATCATATTTAGCCGGGCCAAGCAAGATCTCTTTAAGTGAACCAATTGAGCCGACTTTGATCCGGGAGCCGCGCGGAAGAGTAGGCGACGGTGTTGCCATTCCCCAATGAAATCCTCTTCCAGGTGCTTCCAGGGCTTTTGCTATTGGTGATCCGATCATTACGGCATCCGCTCCGCAGGCGATCGCTTTGCATATATCGCCGCTGACCGCCATCCCTCCATCGGCAATGATCGGTATATATAAATTATTCTCTTTAAAATAAGCATCTCTGGCGGCCGCGCAATCCGCAACTGATGTTGCCATCGGAATTCCAACACCAAGCACGCCACGCGAGGTGCAAGCCGCTCCTGGACCGATCCCAACAAGAACTGCCGCAACACCCGTTCCCATAAGAGACAAGGCAACTTCATAAGTTACGCAATTTCCAACAATTACCGGGATCTTCATTTCATGGCAGAATTTTTTTAGATCGAGCACCTGCGAAGTCGTTGATTTATGTTTCGTTGAAATAACCGTCGATTGCAGCACAAAAATATCAACTCCGGCATCTCTTGCAACCGGTCCAAGGACTAATGCATCTTGCGGGATCGATGAAACGGCGGCGATCCCTCCGGCCGCCTTGATCTCTTTTATCCTCTTTATTACTAGTTCTTTTTTGATCGGTTCAAGATAAACTTTTTGCATAAGTGGAACATATTCATCTTTACTGACGGAAGCGATCTTTTCCAGGATACTTTCTGCATCTTCATACCGAGCCCAGATCCCCTGTAAATTTAGTACGCCTAACCCGCCATAAGTACTCATTAAGGCTGCAGTTTTTGGACTGATAACGCCGTCCATAGCGGAAGCGATTATCGGAAAAGCCAGTTTTTTGCCTCCGATCGTGACAGTTACATCCGTATCATCCGGATTAACGGTAACAATTGAAGGGCATAGGGATATTTCATCAAAGCCGTAAACACGCCTGGTCTTTTTCGCTCTCCCTAACTCAATATCCATTATTTATTACTCCTTTTTCTTTGCTTTCTTTAATTTTCTGGCTGTTTCGATCATCTTTTCAAACTCTTCCATGATCGGTTCAGGGACCCAGGTTTCGTTGCATTCCATACAAACATAGGCTGGGACACCTTCCATCATATACAATTTCCCGCCTTCGTAATCTTCCAGGTTAACTTTATCCAGTTTTAAGCTTCCGCCGCAAGCTTCGCATTCGTCGTATGCGCCTTCTTCCAAAATTTCTTTGTATTTCTGGAAGAGTTCATCGTTTTCAAATTTATCATCTTTTCCATGATCGATCATTGGATGAAAAATTATACTATGTGCGGTAGCCTTTGGCAAGAATTTCTGCTTGACACGAGCTCAAAATAAAGATAAAGTTTTACACGGAAATAAAAAAAAGTGGAGGATAAAATGAGAAAAGTTATATTTTCGGCTTTGATCGCTATCATTTGTTGTTCTGTACTATCAATGGGTTCTTTTGCAGCTGCAAAGAAGTCAGCTAAAAAACCGGTTCCTGCGAATAAAAATGTGGTTAATCCGGGGATCAAACTGGATGATGTTAAGATCAGCGTTGTTGAAAAACCTGAAAATAAATATTGGTCATTAAAAGGGGGATATGCAGGTGGAGGAGCACTGCTGGCCGGTACGATCTCTGTTCCTTTTAAAGGCTTATATGTCGGAGGGGAAGCCGGTTATGTCATCGGCAGCGGATTCGGAGTAATGGACCTTGGAATTAACTGCATTTATCCAATGGGAGATCGTTATGTTGGGGTTGAAGCAACCTATGCGAATTATTCAAAAAATGTCGGGAACATCCCCGGCATATCCGGCAGTAAAAATGGAGCACAAA
>JBAYJF010000079.1:0-6208 GCA_041665245.1 Candidatus Margulisiibacteriota bacterium
CTTACCGAGCAGGTTCTGCCGGAATCTTCCTTGTTTTCCTTCGATCCCGTCCGTTAATGATTTAAGCGGTCTGCCGGTCGATCCGGTAACGGCCCTTTTTCTCCGGCCATTATCGATAAGAACATCGACGGCTTCCTGGAGCATTCGCTTTTCGTTGCGGATGATCATTCCCGGAGCACCCATGTTGATCATTTTCTTGAGGCGATTGTTCCGGTTTATTACTCTTCGATAAAGATCGTTCAGATCGGAGGTCGCAAAACGTCCGCCTTCAAGCTGAACCATCGGGCGCAGATCCGGCGGGATCACAGGCATATTGCTCATGATCATCCATTCCGGACGATTATTTGATTTATGGAAAGATTCGGCGACACGCAGCCGTTTAATGATCTTCAGTCTCTTCTGGCCAACGGCGCCTTTTAATTCTTTGCGCAGTTTCGTGATCATTTGAGCCAGGTCGATGCGGGTCAATAATTCACGGATCGCTCTCGCGCCGCTCTCGGCTTTGAACGCATTTCCGTATTTCTCGACCGCTTCCTGGTATTCGGACTCGCGCAGGATCTGACCGACTTTTAATCGTTTAACTTTTGTATCGTCGTCGATCTCGGTGACAACATATGAATCATAATAAATTACTTCTTCAAGCGCACGGGTCGATACATCAAGAAGCATGCTCATGTAGCTTGGTACGCCTCTTAAAAACCAGATGTGGGCAACCGGTTCTACCAGGTTGATATGCCCCATTCTCTCTCTTCTTACTCTTGAAGTAGTAACTTCCACTCCGCAGCGTTCGCAAACAACGCCCCGATAACGAACTCTTCGGTATTTACCGCAATGGCACTCCCAGTCTTTTACCGGGCCAAATATTTTTTCGTCAAATAAGCCTTTTCGCTCCGGTTTGAAAGTTCTGTAATTGATAGTTTCCGGCTTTTCAACTTCGCCGAACGACCACTTCAATATCTGTTCTGGAGATGAGAGTCCGATCTTTATGTGTGAAAATTCTTTATCTTCTATTTTTTTCGGGGGCAATTTTATTCTCCTCCTGAACTAAACTTTCCAAATATTTGTGGCGAGCGATCTTTGATCATTTTTGAGTCCTCGTCCACATTCACTTCTTTTCCGTCAACAGTTAAGGTCTTCATGTCGAGCGCCAAACCGCGCAATTCTTTCAGCAAGACTTTGAACGATTCAGGGATCCCCGGCTTGCCCATCGTTTTGCCTTTGAGGATCGCTTCATAAACACGGGACCTTCCGATAACATCGTCTGATTTTACGGTCAACAGCTCCTGCAAGGTATGCGAAGCGCCGTAAGCTTCCAGCGCCCAAACTTCCATTTCTCCGAAGCGCTGTCCGCCGAACTGGGCTTTTCCGCCTAGCGGCTGCTGCGTGATCAAAGAATATGGTCCGGTCGAGCGGGCGTGCATCTTATCATCGACTAAGTGGATCAGTTTCATCAGATACATCTGGCCGACGGCAACTTTTCGAGCAAAAGGCTTTCCAGTCCGACCGTCGAATAATTCAACTTTACCGGTCTTGTCCAGCCAATCAAATTTTGCTTTGCGCGCCGCTTCTTCAAGCTCTCTTTCGATCAAATGGATCGAAGCATCTTCTTCAAAAGCTTCGTCAAAAGCAGGCACTTCATATTTTTTATCTAGAATTTTTCCGGCATGTCCGAGCAGAAGTTCAAATATCTGCCCGATGTTCATACGGGAAGGAACGCCCAGCGGATTAAGGATCACATCAACCGGAGTACCATCCGGAAGATACGGCATATCTTCTTCCGGCAGGATCCTTGCAACGACACCCTTGTTTCCATGGCGTCCTGCGATCTTATCTCCAACACTGATCTTTCTTAATTGCGCAATATAAACACGGACTAATTCGTGCACGCCCGGAGGAAGTTCATCTCCGTTTTCACGGGAAAAATTCCTGACGGCGATAACTTTTCCGCATTCTCCCGGCGGTACGCGCAGGGATGTGTCGCGCATGTCTCTGGCTTTGTCCCCGAAGATCGCGCGCAGAAGTTTTTCTTCAGCCGGAAGTTCGGTCTCGCCTTTTGGTGTAACTTTACCGACAAGGATATCACCGGCTTCAACTTCAGAACCCGGAAGAATTATTCCCCGGTCATCCAAGCTTGCCAGCGCTTCTTCGCCGATATTCGGGATCTCGCGCGTAATTTCTTCCATTCCCAGCTTGGTCGCTCGAACTTCAACTTCAAGCCGCTGGATGTGAACAGAAGTGAATAGATCTTTTTTAACTAATTTATCGGAAAGAATGATAGCGTCTTCATAGTTATAACCTTCCCAAGGCATCATAGCGACCATGAGATTTTTTCCGAGCGCCAATTCTCCGCCTGAAGTAGCGGAACCATCGCAAAGGAAATCTCCCGCCTCAACGCGCTCCCCTTTTTCTACCAGAGGCCGCTGATGGAGCATCGTATCCTGGTTGCTTCTTCCAAAAGTATGCAGCGTATAGGAATCTTTGCTCCCGTTCGATCTCTGAACAACGATCTCTCCGGCATCAACTTTGATAACTTTGCCCGGATTTTTAGCAGTAATTAATGTACGCGAGTCGGCCGCGATCTTCTTCTCCCATCCGGTCCCGACGATCGGAACTTCCGGATCAAGAAGCGGAACCGCCTGCCGTTGCATATTCGCACCCATAAGAGCGCGGTTAGCGTCATTATGCTCGACAAAAGGGATCATAGCCGAGGTCACACCGATGATCTGTTCCGGCGCGACACCCATATAATCGACTTCTTTCGGAGATGCGAAAATAAATTCTCTTTTAAAGCGGACCGGGATCTGGTTTTCCATAAGCTTCCCGTCATCATTTAGCGTTACATCGAAAGAAGCTATTTTATGCAGATCCTCAAAGTCAGCCGTTACGTATTCTATTTTATTGGTTATATAACCGCCTTCGACTTTGCGATACGGCGTTTCAATGAATCCATATTTATTGACTTTTGCATGGGTAGAAAGCGAGCCGATAAGACCGGCATTCGGACCTTCCGGCGTTTCGATCGGACAGACCCTACCGAAATGGGAAGGATGAATATCACGGACCTCAAACCCTGCTCTTTCCCGACTTAACCCGCCAGGCCCAAGGGCTGAAAGCCTTCTTTTGTGGGTCAGCTCCGCAAGCGGATTGGTCTGATCCATAAATTGTGAAAGTTGACTTGAACCGAAAAATTCCTTGATCACTGCCTGCAATGGTCTGATATTAACCAACTGATTCGGCGTGACCGGCTCTCCGCCTCTGATCATCATCTGTTCTTTTACAAGTTTTTCTACGCGCGCAAAACCGACGCGGATCTGCCGTTGCAGCAATTCTCCGACCGCCCGGATCCTGCGATTGCCTAAATGGTCGATATCGTCGGAGATCCCTTCGCCGCAGTTAATTACAACTAAATAATTTACCATCGCCAAAACATCTTCTTTTGTAAGAACTTGTTTTTCTTCGCCGACTTTGAGGCTTAGCTTCCGGTTTAATTTATACCTTCCGACTTTGCCCAGGTCATAGCGTCTGGCATTAAAAAATAAATTATTTAAATAGACTTGCGCCCCTTCCTGGGTTACTGGATCACCCGGGCGAAGCCTTTTGTAAACCTCGATAAGCGCTTCTTCTTTCGGGAGGATCGGACATTCTTTAAGGGAACGCCTCCTGTATTCTCCTTCCGGAAGGGCTTTTAAAATTTCTTCTTCGGTAGCACCGATAGCCGATAAGAACATCGTGACAGGTATTTTTCTGGTCCGATTGATCCTTGCAAAGACCGCATTCGAACCGTCAAGCTCAAATTCCAGCCATGATCCCCTATCCGGAATAACGGTCGCAAAGAAAATACTCTTTCCGGTCCGCTCGTTCCGTTTTACTTCGCGGTAATAGACGCCGGGAGACCTTACCAACTGGGAAACAATTACCCTTTCCGCTCCATTAATAATGAAAGTACCGCGCTCGGTCATCATAGGAATATCCCCGATAAAAACTTCCTGGGATTTTACTTCCTTACTCTCTTTACTGACCAGCTTGGCTTCTACTTTAATTGGAACAGCATAGGTCGTTTCCCTAATAAGGCATTCTTCCGCTGCGTATTTCGGCTTGCCGTACGTGATCTTACCCGGAAAATACAGCTCCAGTTTCCCCTGAAACCCTTTTATCGGAGAAACTAACTTAAGCTCTTCCGCTAACCCCTCATCGAGGAACCAGCGAAAAGAATCTTTCTGCAATTCCAAAAGATCTGGCGGCTCAACCGATTTCTTCTTACCTGCGGTGTAAACTCTTTTTCTATCAGCCATTATTTTATTTCTACCTTTGCTCCTTCAGCTTCTAATTTTTTCTTGATCTCGGCGGCTTCTTCTTTCTTCACTTTTTCTTTAACGGTCTTAGGTGGATTATCAACTAGATCTTTGGCTTCCTTTAATCCTAAACCGGTCACTTCGCGAAGAACTTTCAAAACCTGGATCTTTTTATCTCCGGTAGCCGCAAGGATAACGTCAAATTCATCCTTCGGTGCTTCGACTTCTCCGCCGCCAGCTGCCGCCCCACCCATCATTACCGGTGCTGCTGCGGTAACGCCGAATTTTTCTTCAAGCTTTTTTACCAAGTCAGCCAGCTCCAAAACCGTCATCGCCTCGACACTCGACATAATTTCTTCTACTTTAGACATGATTCTACCCCCCTTTCTTTTCTTTTATTTCATTTAATGCGTAAACCAATTTTCTAATTGGTCCTTGCAACACATTCACAATTCCAAACAGCGGCGCTTTGAACCCACCGACAACTTTTCCGATCAGTATTTCCTTGGATGGCAGCTTAGCCATTTCATTCAATTGGGCCTTATTAAAAACGCCTTTTTCAACGATCCCGGCCCGGATATCCCCTTTTTCGGTCTCTTTGATGAATTTAGCGAATACTTTTATCGGGGTTACCGCATCTTTGTATCCCAGAAGGAGAACGGTAGAACCCTTCAGAAATTCTTTTAATGTATCAAAGCCCGCGCCGGCCAAAGCTCTTTCGAGCAATGAATTCTTGACGACGGTAAGTTCGGATTCTTCTTTGCGCAGCGCTTTTCTAAGGAGCGTAATGTCTTTCACGGAAAATTTAAGGTAATCCGCGATCAACAAAACATTTGATCTTTCGATCTTTTCCTGCAGCTCTGCAACCACTTTGCTTTTTACGGCTATTGCTTTCTCGCTCATTATTGAAGCTCCTCTACTGCGTCTCTTGCATTGACCTTTATGCCGGGGCCCATGGTCGTTGAGAGAGTTATTGATTTTACATAAGCCCCTTTAAGGCCGGATGGTTTAACTTTTAACAAGGCAGAAAGAACAGAATTGAAATTCTTTTTGATCTCGGCCGGAGGAAAATTTACTTTACCGATCCCAAGGGCAACTACGCCCCCTTTATCAATGCGGAACTCAACTTTTCCGGTCTTAAATTCTTTGACCGCATTTTTGATGTCCGGCGTTACGGTCCCAAGCTTAGGATTCGGCATCAATCCCTTGGTCCCTAATATTTTTCCAACTTTACCGACGGAAGCCATCATATCGGGAGATGCGATAACAATATCAAAATCAAGAAAACCGCCCTTGATCTTTTCGATCAGGTCATCGGATCCGGCAACATCCGCACCGGCTTCTTTTGCCTCTTCTACTCTGGCCGGAGTTGTGATAACCGCGATCTTTTTAGTCTTGCCTGATCCCGCCGGAAGAGAGACCGTCCCTCTTATCGATGGGTTCTTTGCGGTATCAACGCCAAGCTTGATCGACATGTCGACGGTTTCAACGAATTTTGTCCAAGTGGTCTTGGGCAGGAGCGCTACCGCTTCGTCCAATAAATACCGTTTTTCTCTGTCAATGATCTTTATTTTTTCTCCGTATTTTTTACTTGTCATTCTACTGTTATCCCCATGCTGCGGGCGGTCCCTTCCACGATCAACATCGCGGCCGGAATATCGTTCGCGTTTAGATCGGGTAATTTGATCGCAGCAATTTCTTTTACTTTTTCTTTTGAAACTTTTCCGACCTTATTTTTATTCGGCTCGCCTGAACCCTTTTCAATGCCAGCAGCCTTTCTTAACAGATCGGCGACCGGCGGCGTCTTTAATATAAATGTAAATGAGCGGTCCTTGTATATGGAGATCTCGACCGGGATGATCATGTCGCCTTTATCTTTGGTGGCGGCATTGTACTGTTTGCAGAAATCCATGATA
>JBAYJF010000080.1:0-6038 GCA_041665245.1 Candidatus Margulisiibacteriota bacterium
GCAGCTGCCTTAACGATCGTCCTGATCGAATTGACAATGCGTCCTTCGCGGCCGATGACCTTCCCGGAGTCTTCCGGTGCGGTCCTTACTTCCATGATCGTGGCAAAATCGCCTTGAGCTTCACTAACGCTAACCGCTTCCGGCTTATCAACTAACGATTTAACAATGTATTCTACAAGCTCTTTCATGCTTGAGGCTCGGCTGCAGGAGCTGCTGCTTCAGGAGCTGCTTCGGTAGCTGCCGCTGCAGGAGCCGCTTCTGCCGGCTTTTCTTCCGCAGGCGCATTCTTAGGTTTTCGTTTATTTAATTTGGTTAGATCGATCGGAGGAAGGATCCCTGCTTTTCCAAGCAAGATCCGGACTTTATCCGTCGGTTTCGCACCCTTTTTGATCCAAGCAAGCGTTTCGTCTTTTTTGACTGAAAAGATCGGCGGGTTTTGCAAAGGATTATATATCCCTATTACGTCAACCACATTGCTGCACGGCGCAGCCGACTCATCCTGGATCACGACCCTGTAAAATGGTCTGTTTTTTGTTCCTTTTCTCTGTAATTTTATCTTTGCTGCCATTAAATACTCCTTAAATAAGACTCATAGATTGTGTAAATTGGTCGATGCACTTTGAGCTTTTACTTATTATATCATAGCGAGGCGTTTTTGATAAGAGGAGAAGTTGTCTTTTATCTCTTCGAGGCTGTCCCCCCCGAATTTATCAAGGAAGGCATTCGCCAGTTCATAGGCAACAACCGCCTCCCCGATCACCGCCGCCGCTTCAACCGCGCAGATATCGGAACGCTCCACAAAAGCTTCAACCGCCTTTTTGGATGCAAGATCGACCGATTTTAGCGGTTTTTTCAGCGTTGAGATCGGTTTCATAGCCGCTCTTATGATCAATGGTTCGCCGTTGGTGATCCCGCCTTCAAGTCCGCCGGCATTGTTAGTTTTATGAAAGAACCCTTTTCCTTTCTCATAGAATACTTCATCGTGGACTTTTGACCCAGGAAGGACGGTGGCTCCAAAACCAAGACCAAATTCAACGCCCTTAATAGCGGGAATTCCCAAAAGTGCATGAGCAAGAATGCCGGAAAGTCTTCTATCCTGACTAGCGTAACTCCCCAGGCCGACCGGCAATCCGGTAACGGTTATTTCAAAAACGCCTCCAAGGGTATCTCCATCTTCCCGCGCTTTATCGATCGCCTTCTCCCATTCGCTTTTTGATTCTTTGCCGCCGATGCAATGGACCTTGCCGGCAACATTAATATTAAATTCAGATAATAATTTTTTAGCGATCGCTCCGATAGCGACTTGGGAAGCGGTACTGCGGGCTGAGGCTCTTTCTAATATATTGCGGATATCTTTTTGGTTATATTTTATAGCGCCGGCAAGGTCGGCATGGCCGGGACGAAGCTTGGTAACATCGACACCAAAAAATTCGGTGCTTTTATTGGGAATAAGAATGGCGATCGGGCTTCCGATCGTTTTTCCTTTACGGATACCGGAGAGAATTTCAGCCGTATCTTTTTCAATTTGCATTCGTCCGCCGCGGCCATAGCCCTCTTGGCGGCGGGAAAGTTCTTTATTGATCTCTTCTTCATTAATGGATAAATTGGCGGGACAACCTTCGAGGATTGCCGTAAGTGCTTTTCCGTGCGATTCACCGGCAGTTAAATAACGCATCATTGCATAGAAATTATAGCACGGGAAAAAAGGAGGGGCAAATTAAACTTTTTGCATGCTCGGATCCCAGGCTTTAACCTGATTTCTCCCTCCATGTTTTGCAGCGTAGAGTGCCTCATCGGCCTTTTCAATTAAAATTGATTGTTCAAAAGGCATATTCCCGCCTCTTAATGCATTCCACAATAATTTTGCTTCAGTCTGGGAGATCGTTGCAACTCCAATACTAACCTTGACCGCCACAGTCTTATCGCCAAAAGGGATATTAAGCCTTTCTATCGCAGACCGCATTCTCTCTCCAACTTCCTTTGCATTTTCGCCGGGAGCATTTGGCAGAATAACCCCAAATTCTTCCCCGCCATATCTGCCAATTGTATCGATGTTGCGGATCTTACCCTTAAGGGTTTGGGCAACCATCCTAAGAACAGCATCTCCAAAAGGATGCCCATATTGGTCATTAAATTGTTTAAAATGGTCAATATCGATCATCGCAAATGACAACGGCTGATGAAAACGGACCGCCCTTTCCAGCTCCTCCATAAATAAGCCTTCGAAATATTTTCGATTATTTAGTCCGGTCAATCCATCTTTTGTCGCCATCTCTTCCATTTTTTTATAAGCAACGGCGGCCTCTCTGTTTTTTGCAAATATTGCTGAAAATGCATGCAAGAGCTCCAGGTCGGCTTTCTTGCTTACAAACAGCGGCTTTTGAACCGCCCAATTAGTTAGTAGATAGACTTCTATCTCTTCATCTTTCTCCCCACCAAAAAATACATATATCAATTCCCTGGCATTCCCCTCGCCATAGCCCACCCTCCTTTGTTCGATGTCCCCAAATTCGTCTCTTCTTAGCTGCGCATCATCGGCAAAATTACATTTACTCCGGTCTTTTATATAACAATATCCCCAGCTCCTATTAATGTGAACCTCGATCAGCCCTTCATCAAGTAATCTTTGCATATTTGAAGGGAGTTTAAATAATAATTTGGAGACAATGTCTTTTTCATTACCTTCCTGTGGTACTGCAGGTTCTGTAAAACGAGAAGTCCCCTCTTCGCCCTCAACAAGCCGGTGCTGCCAGGTTTTCGTTCCGGTATTTATTGTATAGACCCTAACGCCACTGACACCTAAAGCTCCCCGAATATTTCGCATTGCAATTTCCCGATTTGCTTCAACATCGTTCCCTAACTCCAAGATCATTTTTTGCAAACCTGCTAGCCGGTTATTTATATGGTATCGCCCGTTCTGCACAAAACCGTGCCCCATAAATATCTGGCGATCAAGCCCGCCGGCATGCAATCTCGCTTGCTCACGCAGCATCGCCTGATAAAGGCCATTCTCATCAAGTGTTCCGCTGACGAGCTCGTCGGCTCTTAACAGTGCAACCAATTGTGCCGCATCCATTTGAGTCTCGGGTGCTAACGCTATCAATTGAATACATATTGGTTGAATATAGTTTCCAGCGATTTGGCCGCCACGTGAAACACAAGAAGGAATAAGCCCTCTAATTTTTCTTTTAAGGGCTCTACTTTCCATAGAGTCGGGGCCTTTCACGCCCAACCTTCTCGCAATTCCGTCAATTAATCTATTTCTTGCATTTATTGCTGCCATGGTTATCTCCTACGTACTATTATCGTTAAAAAGCTCTTATAATTTCACTTTTCTCCCTCATTGTACTAATATAGTGATAAGCATGCTTAAACAAAAACCTATTTATACCTATGTGATCTTCAACAAACCGTTCGAAGTCCTTTGCCAATTCACAGGCGGAGAAGGAAAAACAACCCTCAAAAAATATATCCCGATCCCCGATATTTACTCGGTCGGACGTTTGGATTTTGACAGCGAAGGGCTTTTGTTATTAACAAACGACAACTCGCTCAACCATAAGCTGGCCGAACCAAGTTTTAAACAATCCAAAACCTACCTGGTACAAGTAGAAGGGATCCCTTCGCCTGGAAAGATAGAGCGGCTTGAAAAAGGGGTCGACTTAAAAGACGGGATAACCTTACCGGCAAAAGTAAAACATCTTTCCGAAGAACCGCCGCTTTGGCCACGCTCAAAGCCGATCCGCTATCGAAAAAGCATCTCGACTTCCTGGCTGGAGATAACGATCGTCGAAGGAAAGAACCGCCAAGTCAGGCGAATGACCGCAGCCGTAGGGCTCCCCTGCCTCCGATTAATTCGCACAAGTATCGGACCGATCAAATTGGGAGATCTAAAGCCTGGGGAATATAAGACCATCGAAAAACCGAATTTATGAGTAAACAACCTATCGACCTCAAGGCCATATTCAATTCTGAGGATTTCCAACCCGCCCCCTGCCCCTACTTTGGCAAATGCGGAGGCTGTACTTACCAGAACATTAAATATGATGCTCAACTAAGACATAAAGAAAAACAAGTGCGCGAATTATTTGGAGAATGTTCGCCAATAATCCCTTCGCCGGAAATATTCCACTATCGAAATCGGATGGATTTTTCGTTCGGCCCAAATTTTACCGTCGGTCTAAAAAACGGCTGGGCTTCTGTCATTAATCTTGATCAATGCCTGCTTGTTACCGAAAAATTCAACCAAGTGTTAAATAAAATTCGCGATTTTGCAAAGGGAAATGATCTGGCTAGCTATCTTACTGAATTGCCGGGGCAAGAGCGCGGAATAATGCGGCATGTTGTCATTCGGGAAGGGATAAATATTCCAAATATCGTTTTAAATGTTATTACTTCCGATCAAGATAAATTCCCTCTTGAAAAGCTATGGGATGAATTCAAGAATAATATTTCCGGCGCGACCTGGAGCATTAATTTGTCACCCGCCGATCGCTCCATCGGGGATATTCAGGCGACTTTTGGGAAAGACCATCTTTTAGAATCGCTTGGCGGGTTAAGATTCAAGATCCCCGTTCAATCCTTTTTCCAGACAAACCCCAAGCAAGCAGAAACTCTTTTGAGAACAGCGGAAAAGTTTGCGGAGCTTAAGGGCGGAGAAACGGTTATCGACTTATATTCGGGGACCGGAAGTTTTGGTTTATTATTAGCCAGTAAGGCGAAAGAAGTAATTGGGATCGAAGAAAATGAACCGGCAACCAAGCTTTCGATCGAAAACGCTGCGCTAAACGGCATAAAAAATTATTCGGCGCTCGCCGGAAGGGTTGAAGATATTTTTCCGCAGTTTAACAAAAAGTGCGATGTGGTAATTGTTGATCCGCCTCGGCCCGGGATACACAAACGGGCTATCAAAGCATTAGGAGATCTAAGGCCGGCAAAAATAGTGTATGTTTCCTGTAATCCAACCACCCAAAAAACAGATGTCGATAAACTAAAAGAGTTTGGCTATAAAATTACCGCCTGCCAACCACTCGATATGTTCCCACATACGCCGCATGTGGAGAATGTTATAAAACTAGAGTTTTAAGAAGATTTTATTTTTTTTTTGCTGCTATTTGGCAACAAGATTGCTTGTTACCAATATATGTCACTAATTTTCACGAATTTTCGTCAGTCTCCAATTACTCGAATAACCAATATCCCCAATCCGCGAATTTACGCGAATAATCACCAATCAAAAGAAAAAAAATGGAAGGACTTCACGAATCATGCCTGAATTGGTTCACCCAGAATTAAGCTATAAAATTATCGGCATATTATTTAAGGTTTATAATCAATTAGGGGGTGGATACCAAGAAAAATATTATCAGCAGGCCATTGGAAAAGAACTTTATAGCAACAATCTTCATTTCCTCGAGCAAGTCAAAACAGATTTTAACTACAATGGCCAAAGGATCGGCCGGTATTACTTAGATTTTATCATCGACCATAAGGTCGTCCTAGAAATAAAGACCATCCCTTCCTTCACCACCAAGGAGATTATGCAGGTATTAAATTATTTAAAAACCAGCAACTTAGAACTAGGTATCTTAGCCAGTTTCAACCGCAACCGGTTCTTTTATAAGCGTATTTTAAAGGGAAAATAGCAAAACAGCTTCTTTAATTAATATTAGTGTTATTAGCGTATATTCGAGCATTAGAGAAACGGATATTCGCGATATTAGAGAATAATAAATTCGCGACCCCATGTTCCCCCAAACGCCGCATGTGGAGAATGTGGTCAAATTAGCCAATTAACCTACGCGTATCTCGCGTGATTCTGCTCTGCAGCATCTAAATACTGCCTCATTACTACTTGGCCGTTATAACTTCCAATTACATTAAAAGTAGAACGAATTTTTCCTTCAATCCCAGGCATACAGGCAAGTCTTCCGGATTCAACGGCAGAAAGATCATCAGCGGCACGGCGCGTAATTTTTTCTAAGCCCCCAAGAAAGCTATCACGTAACACGAGCCGACTGACCCCCTTAATTGCATCA
>JBAYJF010000081.1:0-5896 GCA_041665245.1 Candidatus Margulisiibacteriota bacterium
CACATTTGAGTTACATCTAAATCTATTTCTCTAAATATGTCATGCCCGAACTCTAATCCAATATTTCTCTTGGGTAAATAAAATTGACTTCTAAATTTTATTGTAACGAACTTAAATGCTATGTTCTTTGAAGTAAAAAAAGCTTTATTCAACATATCGGCAAGCCTTGGTTGAATATCCTTTGTTAAACTAGACCACTCATCAAAGCCAATAATTACATATGAAACCCCCACTAGTTGTTTTATTTTTTCAATAATTGATAGGATATTGTCTTTTTTTGATAATTTGTTTTTTTCATCTCCATTCCTTTGAATAAATCCCATTGGGGAACAATTGCCATCTCTTGCTAAAAAGTCACCTGTTTTGAACGATAGTTGCTCAGTAGATATTTTCTTTAATGCTGATTCGATTAAACGCCGTGATTCATTAAACTTTTCTATTTTCACTTCGCTTTGTTTTTGCGCACTTAAACGCCTTGTTATTTCTTGGTTAATTTGAATAAGAACGTCTTCAACAATCGACCAAAAGTAGATAAACGATTTTTGGTCGATATCCATTTCACCAACTATTTTGTTTGAAATTATTTTTAAGTCTACAAGAATGGCAAGATTAATTTGTTTCTTATTCACAAACTCTATTAGGCTCCCTAATAAATGCGTCTTACCACTTCCTCTCCTTCCAAAAACCACCTGATTTTTATTATTATTTAGCTTTGTAATATAACCTAAATCCTCATATACAGGAAGAAATACGTCCCTCCTCTCGCTTCGTAATTCTGTGTCTTCTACTAGCATCTTGTACTTGTTTGATTTTAGTTTCATTTATTTATCCTCCAATATATACAATATTATCCAACCAATAATTTTTATTTAAAGTACGTTTCTGCTTCCTAAACGCCAAGTTTCACTGCTTTCTCGCCTCCCCTACCTAAAGCTTCTTTTGCCCTCGTGTGCTCATTTGTGCCTCTTCCCTAAATAAACAACCTCACTAGTATAAAAAACAATAATTTAATCCCGCCCCTTCTCACTCAACGGCCACAAAGGATCAACTTCGGCTGGAACGGCATTACCATGACGGACAAGACAAATATTCATTATATTAATTACGAATTACTAATTACGAATGACGAATTATTGTGTGCCTGCGGCACATTATATGTTTTTATTAGCCTTGGTCTTGGCCAGGATCGACCCAATAATTTTAACCAATTGATCGCTTTCGCTCAAGAGATAATCTAACTCCCCAATATTTTTTTCATGATTGATCAAATCAGATCCTTTAATGATCTTTAGCCAATAATTAGTCTCCTGGATTTCTTTTTTGGCAATCGTAACCTTGTGAATAAAATCTTTCAGAGAAGAAGCAGAATCCGCCTCCTGCATATTGGCTCCGACCGAAGTCCCTGATCTGATCAACTGATCTGCAATAACGCGACAATCAAAGTTTTTGGATATTATCCGACAAATTTTGACTATCCTTATACCAAAATCAAGTAAACGATCATAAATATCATGACTTTTTCTCATCTAATAATTTTACCTTAATTCGTAATTAGTAATTCGGAATTCGTAATTAATTCAAGCATGTAACTTGCAGCTTTTACTCTGCGAGTAGCTTATCTTTCTAAAATCATTCGTCTTTAAATTAAATGTTAATAGCTTCCCAATCAACAGGTCATCCATCCCCACAATTAGCTTAATTGCCTCCGCTGCTTGAAGGGACCCGATGATGCCAGCTAATGCACCGATCACGCCACTCTCTCTGCAGGTCGGAATAATATTCGGCGGCGGCTCGTCCGGAAAAAGACAGCGATAACACGGCCCTTTCCCCGGATAGATCGTCGTAACTTGCCCCTCCCACATCAAAAGCGCCCCATGAATAAGCGGTTTATTGTTTTTAACGCAAGCATCATTGATCAAAAAACGGGAACAAAAATTATCCGTACAATCCAGAACAAGATCGTAACCAACAAGAATCTCGGCAATATTATCCGCATTAATTCTTAATTGATAATTCGCGATCTTTACATCAGAGTTTAATTGTTTGAGCCGAGTAGCCGCAACTTCGCTTTTGGCCTGCCCAATATCGCTTTCGCGGTATAAGATCTGGCGGTGCAGATTGCTCGCATCAACATTATCGCAATCAACTACGCCAAGCGTCCCCACCCCTGCCCCGACCAAATATTGGCTGGCAACGGACCCCAATCCGCCAACTCCGATAATTAATACTTTTGCGGAAGATATCTTCTTTTGCCCCTCAACCCCGATCCCAGGAAGGATCATTTGACGGGAATATCTGTCATTTACCAAAGGAGGTTTTCTCCCAGCGTCCATAGGCCAAAAAGAATAAAGACTGCAGTACCAAAGATCTTTATCCACAGCGCCGGAACATGTTTCTTGAGCCAGCCGCCGGCAAAGATCCCGAAAGAATTAATAAAAACCATCGCAAGCGTTGCTCCGATCCAAACTTGGATCCCTGCCCCTTTGGCGGAAATTGCCAGCGCCATCAACTGGGTCTTGTCACCCAATTCGGCCAGAAAAAATCCCCCAAAGATGATCCAGAACGAGCTTTTACCGGCTTTCTTTTTAACTTCTTCCTCTTTTTCTTCTTTGCCAAGAAAATTCCATATACCAAACAGAATAAAGAGAATGCCGGCAAGGATCTGGATATAATTTAGCGGGATAAATTGATTGATAAGACCGCCAAAGACGACCGCGATCCCCATTAGAACAGCAGAAGCTGAAAAGACAGCTAAAATAATTTCCCAGACCGGATATTTGGCCGCAAAACCGATCGTCAGCAGTTGTGTCTTATCGCCTAACTCCGCGGCAGAAATAATAAGAAAAGCGGATATTAACGGGTAGAGATTAAGCAAGATAGACTAAAGTTTGCCTTCTTCAAGGATTCTTTTTCTTTCATGGCGGCGTTCGCATTCGCCGCAATTCCCGGGCTCAAACACCCTGTCTTTGCAAACAGCGCAGGCTAAAATATATTCGCCTTTATGCTTAAAGATCGCAAGCTGGGTGTAACAAAAATTACAGGTTACACGCTCTTTTTCTTTTGGTTTTTCCGGAAGTTCGATCGGATTATCGCAAACAGGGCAATTAATAATCATATATTTCACCTCACCTATTATTCTTGCATAATTATAACACATCCGGTTTGACTTATTTAGCCATTATGCAAATAATACCTGAGTAGATTAATCAAGAAATTGTAGTTATATTTTTCTGGGTTCGATCATTAAAGAAGCTAACGTTTGCGGAGGATCAGGGTTAATGGTATAGACGCCTTCCATTCCAGCGATCGGGCGCATTCGATTTGTAACTGCTTCGAACTGGCCTTTGAGGTTATCCATAATATCCGGGGCCGATCTGATAGATAAACTTTTCTGGCTTCCCCCGACTTTTCCTACATCCATGCCCATACTTATCTATCGGGGTTAATGGGAAAAAACTTGCACACGTATGAAATTTATGGCTATTTTTCACGAAAAACATGCAAGAGTGCTTCAAAAAGGGAGTTTCAGTGGTAAAAGTATCCGGATTTCATCCGCTCAGGCCTGTCGGGAAAATAACATTATCCCAATATGAACAACATATTGTCGATTATTTCCGTTTTGGCCATTTGGTCTATTTTCTTAAAGCCCGTATTGACGCCTGCATCCCACTAAACTTTTCGGCTTTTTCGCACAAAAGCGCATATAGAGCCCTTCCGAAACATTTTCAAGCAGCTTTACACTATCAATATGAAGCGATCAGGCAAGCCGAAGTTATGATAAGAGGTCTGTCGATCGACGATCCGCAGGCCGTGTTCGATTCATTGGTTAATATAAAAGGAAAGATCGTTACTGCACTAGTTAGCCCATATTCCATTTGTTTTATCATGGATGGGAATGATTTTGACGCATTCCAAGACGAATATGATATTACCGGCGGAATATTCGGAAGAACGGTCGGCTCACTTCTCTCCGATAAATTTATCAAAAAGAAGATATTTTTCGGCCGTATCTGTTTGGCGCCATGCTACAATTGCTCTTTTAATCTGGATACCATAAGGCATGAAACCCACCATGTATTTCTTCAAACAATTCCCGTCCGAGAGAGCACGCCCATGCAAACGCTTCAACAAAAAAGGGCTTCCGCAATTAAACAAGAAGAAAGATCTTTAGTAGAAGAGATCGACCTGCTTAAATTGAGGGTTATTGATGAGATCAGAGTAATAACTGCCAGTGGAGAATTCGATAGATTCGCATCTTTAAGAGACCTTGAGAATTACCTAAGATCATATAAGCCTATCCCCATGCTTCCCGGTTTTTTGGATGAACAACCGCCGATCTATATGCAAACATTGCTTTCTTTTTATAAATTGATCAAAACATTGTGGGATTATAAATGCGTTTTTGGAGATAGCCCTGCACTGTCAAATATTGTCCTTAGCCTAGAATATGATGAATTGCTCCCGTTCTTACAATTTGCGATATCAAATCCGCGATTTATCAGCAGGCTATAATTTTTCGATCCCGCCCATAAAGGGACGCAGCGCTTCGGGGATCGTCACCGACCCGTCTTTTTGCTGATAATTCTCCAGGATCGCCGCAAAAGTCCGGCCGACCGCCAAGCCGGAGCCATTCAGGGTGTGGACAAATTCGGTCTTGGCATCTTTATCGGGTCGAAAACGGATCGCCGCACGGCGCGCCTGAAAGGATTCAAAATTCGAGCAGGAAGAGATCTCCCGGTAAGTATTCTCCGAAGGGAACCAAACCTCAAGATCATAAGTTTTCGCGGCTGAAAAACCCATATCCCCGCTGCAGAGGAGCATTACCCGATACGGCAATCCGAGCGCCTGCAGGACTTCTTCCGCATCAAGGGTTAATTTTTCAAGTTCAACATAGGAATCTTTTGGATCAGAAAATTTTACCAGCTCAACTTTGTTAAATTGGTGCTGGCGGATGATCCCTTTGACATCTTTGCCGTAGGAACCGGCTTCCCGCCTGAAACAGGGCGAATAGGAAACGTATTTGATCGGCAGATCCGCTCCCGCAAGGATCTCATCGCGATGCAGGTTTGTGACCGAAACCTCGGCGGTCGGGATCAGATACAGGTCATCTTCTTCGCAATGGAACAGGTCTTCTTTAAATTTGGGGAGCTGGCCGGTCCCCTGCATGCTCTCCGGTTTTACTAATACCGGCGCCATTATTTCGGTATAACCGTGTTTTTTGGTATGCAGATCAAGCATGAAGCTAATGAGAGCCCTCTCCAGCGCCGCGCCATTCCCTTTGTAGACCACAAAGCGCGAGCCCGAAAGCTTCGCCGCCCGGTCAAAATCCAGGATATTGAGCCGTTTTCCTAATTCATCGTGCGGCAGAGGTTTAAAGTCGGGCTTTGGAACGACGCCCCATTTTCGAACTTCAACATTCCCGCTCCCATCGGACCCTACCGGAACGGTCGCATGCGGAATATTTGGTATTTCTAATGCGATTGCGGATAATTTTTCTTCCAGTTCTTTCTGGTTATTTTGCAGGTCTTTTATTTTTTCAGAGAGATTTTTCATTTCGGCCAGCAGCACAGAAGCATCCTGTTTTTTCTTTTTCAATTCCGCGATCTGGGCGGATTCTGCGTTCTGTTTGGCTTTCAGGCCATCGATCTCAAAGGTCAATTTGCGCCAATCTTCATCCACGCTAATAAATTTATTCAGCAGGGAAACATCGGCCCTTCTTTTTTGCAGCCCTTCCCTGACCTGTTCGGAATTCGCCCTGATAAACTTTGGATCTAGCATGGCTTTATTTTAACACTTTCGTAAAACTAATTAAACCAATGAAGGAGATAAACGCTGCGCCCCACATTACTCCGCTAAAACCATAATAATGAAAGAACGTTCCGGCAACAAAAGGTCC
>JBAYJF010000082.1:0-5838 GCA_041665245.1 Candidatus Margulisiibacteriota bacterium
AATATCTCGTCCTGTCGGTGGTTGCCAGCGTATTAATGTTGACCGGAATAGCGCTCTTTTTAATAACTGCCGGAAATACATCTTTTCCTGCCATTAAACATGTGATCGAAAGCGGCTCGGGTGGTTTTCTGGTCAAAGCCGGGATCGCATTCTTTATAAGCGGATTATTTATTAAAGGCGGAATGGTCCCGTTCCATGGTTGGCTTCCGGATGCATATACTTCGGCTCCGGCGCCGGTCTCTGTTTTTCTGGCGGGGATCGTTACAAAAGCCTCGGGCTTGTTCGCGTTAGTAAAACTATGCACTTTTGTCTTTGGATTTTCTTTGCCGGTCAAAGAAGCTTTAATGTTTGTCGGGACGGCCTCAATTGTTGTGGGAGCTCTTGCGGCATTAGGGCAAAAAAATATGAAGCGAATGCTGGCCTATTCAAGTATCAGTCAAATGGGTTACATTGTTTTAAGTCTTGGGACCGGAACAAAACTGGGGATCCTTGCCGCAATGTTCCATTTCTTTAATCACGCGATATTTAAAGCGCAGCTTTTTGCAAATTCTGCAGCTGTGGAAGAACAGGTCGCTACCAGGAATATGGATGAGATGGGGGGCTTGGGGGCGAAGATGCCGGTTACCGCGACAACTTCGATCATTGCGATGCTTTCAACCTGCGGGATCCCTCCGTTGGCGGGATTCTGGAGCAAACTTTTAATTGTGATCGCGCTTTGGGTCAGCGGTTATCATCTATATGCGGGGATCGCAATTCTTGCAAGCGTAATTACTCTGGCATATTTCCTTTCGCTGCAGAGAAGGGTGTTTTTTGGAAAAGTTGCAACTGCTATGGAGGGGGTCAAAGAAGCCAGTTTTGGATTGCTCTTTCCGGCGCTTTTTTTAGCAGGAATAAATATATTTGTCGGGTTGATGTTTTTATTCCCGTCAACCTGGAAGCTGTTCTTGAGGTAAAAAAATGAAATTATTGCTGATATTATTAATTATGATGTTCTTTGCGGCGATGTGGGCCGTAATGACGAGTTTGATCTTGCGGGCGGCGATCGCGCTTGCCTTGACCAGTATGATCTTAACGACGATCATGTTCCAGTTGAATGCCCCGTATGCCGCTGTTTTTGAGCTTTCGGTCTGTGCCGGACTTATTCCTGTGATCTTTATAAGCGTTATCAGCTTGGCGCATCGGCTTCCGATCAAGGAATATTTAAAGCGGAGAGAGAATCGGATCAATAGGTTCTGGATCCTTCCTTTTATTGCGATCGCGATCGTTGTCTTGATCGGAATAGTTCGGCTGCCATTGGGATTAAATGTAGCAGCGGTTGAAAAAATTACCGATGTCCGGGAAGTTTTATGGAATTTAAAGCGCTTGGAAATATTCGGGCAGATCATTGTTCTATTGGCCGGAGCGTATGGGGTTCTAATATTATTTAAGGAGAGAAACCGTGATTCTTGATCCAACCAGCTTTTTTTGGATATTTGCGGCCTTTGCTGCGGCAATTTCCGCGATGGGATTTTATTGCATGTTAATGACCTATAACTTGCTGAGAGTTCTGATCGGTCTTGAGATCCTTATGAAGGGGGTCACTCTTTTTGTGGTTGCTTCCGGATATCTGGTCGGCCAAACAGCGATCGGCCAAGGGATAATTATCACAGTGATCATTATTGAAGTGGTAGTGATGATCGTCGCTGCCGGGATAATCCTCGGCTTCCAGAAAGAATACGATTCGCTTAATGTTAAGAATACAAGGAGCATGCAAGGATGATCCTCTATACTCCACCGATCGCATTTATTATTATTTTAGTGGTTTCGATCGCATTATCCTATTTCTCATCTTTTATTTCGTATCGCCCTAAAAAAACTCCGGCGGGCTTTGGAAAAGCCTATACCGGCGGGGAAGAAGTTAAAACCCATCGGGTCCAGCCGGATTACAGCCAATTTTTCCCTTTTGCTTTCTTCTTTACGATCTTGCACGTTGTTACATTAGTTGTTGCAACTGTCCCGAAAGAGACCGCCGGATCATTTACGGTCGCTGTGATCTATATTTTGGGTGCAGTATTAGGGCTATTTATATTATTTAGGAGAGACCCGAAATGAAAATAGTTGATAAAATAGTTAAATGGGCCAGGTTAAAATCTCCCTGGGTTTTGCATTTTAATACCGGGGCCTGCAATGCCTGTGATATCGAGATCATTGCTGCGCTGACCCCCAAATTTGATCTGGAAAGATTTGGCATTCAATTAAAGGCCACGCCGCGGCATGCGGATATATTATTGTGTTCCGGCCCGGTCACCCGGCAGATCAAGAAAAGATTGATCATGATCTACGAACAGATGCCGGAGCCAAAATTTGTGGTAGCGGTCGGCAGCTGTGCAACCAGCGGCGGGGTATTTAAAGGTTTATATAATGTTGAAGGCGGGATCGATGAGGTTATTCCGGTAGATGCGTATATTCCCGGCTGCCCGGCCAGTCCGGCGGCAATTATTGATGGAGTTGTAAAACTTTTAGGAAAACTGGAGGCAGCAGAGTGAGCGAAACAGAAAAATTAAAACAGATCGTTGAAGAAAAATTCGACTATTTGAAAGACGCGGTAAAAATGCAGAGGGAGCGAAGGCTTTGGGCGGAAGTACCCTATAATAAATTTTTTGAAGTATTTGACTTTTTGGTAAAGGAGCATAAGTTTTCATTCATTAGCACGATCACAGGATTAGACGAAGGCGAATATCTGGCCTTTATCTATCATTTATCCGGCCAGAACGGAACGCTTTTTAATCTTAAGACCAAAATCTTAAAAGACAAAGAGACAATAAGGACCATTACGAATTATTTTCCAAGCGCGGCGATTTATGAGCGCGAGCTTGAGGATCTTTTGGGCGTAAAAGTTGATAATCTTCCAAAAGGAATTCATTACCCTCTTCCTGATGATTGGCCGCAAGGGGAATATCCTCTCCGTAAAAATTGGGATGCTTCCGTATTGGATAAGGGAGAAAATAAAGAATGAGCATAATCGATGACGAGAATGTAAGGATCCCCATCGGCCCGCAGCATCCGGCGCTAAAAGAGCCGACAAGCTTTAGCGTTGCACTGCGCGGGGAAAAGATCGAAAGTATTCAAGTTAAGATCGGCTACAATCATCGCGGGATAGAAAAAGGATGCGAGCAGCGAACTTATATTCAAGATATGTATCTGCTGGAGAGGATCTGCGGGATCTGTTCCCATGCCCATTCTACCTGCTTTATTCAAGCGGTGGAAGAAATTGCAGGGCTAGTTGTTCCTCGCCGAGCGCTCTATATTCGAACATTGGTTGGCGAGCTTGAGCGGATCCATAGTCATTTGCTTTGGCTGGGCGTTGCCGGCCACGAAGTCGGGTTTGATACTCTTTTGATGTATACCTGGAGAGATCGGGAGATCGTAATGGATCTTCTGGCGGAGCTTACCGGAAACAGGGTGAATTACGGAATAAACACGATTGGCGGAGTAAGGCGAGACATTACGACCGATCAAAGCCAGCGAATATTAAAAGCTGTTGATGTATTGGAAGAACAAACCAAATATTACATTCAAGTCGCCTTCGAAGAGACGACCTTGATCCAGCGTCTTTCCGGTGTTGGAACACTGTCCAGAGATGACGCGATGCGGCTTGGGGCTGTTGGGCCGACCGCCCGTGCTTCGGGGATCAATTTTGATGTGCGCAAAGACGATCCTTATGCGGCTTATGGCGAACTAGATTTCAAGGCTGTAAGCGATGATCACAATGACATATATGGCCGAACGATCGTTAGGCTGGGAGAATTGATGGAAACCTATTCGATCATCCGGCAAGTGCTTAAAAATTTACCCGATGGACCGATCGCGGTCAGAGCTCCACGCAGGATACCGGCAGGAGAAGCGGTCAGCCGCTATGAAGCGCCGCGCGGTGAAGATCTTCATTATGTTAAATCGAATGGAACTGAAAATCCGGAAAGAGTAAAGGTCCGGGCGCCAACGTTGGCTAATACCCAGGCAATTTCAAAAATGCTGGAAGACCGTTATTTGGCGGATCTGCCAATTGTTGTTGCCGCTATCGATCCATGTTTTTCTTGTACTGACAGGGCAGCTGAGATAATCAACCTGGACAGCGGTAAAAATAATATTATGAATTGGGACCAGCTTCGGACCTATAGCATTGACTGGTATAAAAACAGGGGAATTGCATTTAAATGATCGAAGCGTTATTTGCCATATTAATATTTCCGGGATTTGTATTTTTAAGCGCTATTTCTATGTTCGCGGAATATTTTGACCGAAAATTATACGCGCGTCTGCAGAATAGAGTAGGGCCTCCCTGGTATCAGCCTCTGGCGGATTTCATAAAACTTCTGGCAAAACATGAAGTTGTGCCGGAAGAAGCGGATAAGAATATGTTCAAAATGGCTCCGATTTTTGCGCTTGCCGCGACGGTCACGGCTTTTTTATACATCCCATTATGGCGGACAAATGCGCTATATTTTTTCCAGGGAGATCTTGTTGTTATCCTTTATCTTTTAACTCTTCCAACGATGACTTTTTTCCTGGGAGGATGGTATTCAAGGTCGATTTACGCGACGATCGGTGCGATCCGTTCAATTACACAATTATTTGCTTATGAGATCCCTTTGCTCTTGGCTATTCTTGCCCCGGCACTGCTGGCAAATACCTGGTCGCTTTCCGGCATCGTCGCTTATTATAATCAGCATCCTTATTATTGGTTGATCAACAGTATCGCCTTTTTTGTTTCGATAATTGCGCTAATGGGCAAGCTTGAAAGAGTTCCGTTTGACAGTCCGGAAGCCGAAACCGAGATCGTCGCGGGGAGCTTTACGGAATATAGCGGCCGGTTCCTCGCATATTTTCGAATGGCGATCGATTGCGAAGTGGTCGTAGGTGCGTCGTTAATTGCGGCGATCTTCATGCCGTTCGGATTCAATACGCTTCCCTTTATTGCTTTCATAATTTATCTTCTAAAAATATTTTTTATTATTTCTTTATTGGCGTTGTTCAGGACGGTTTTTGCCCGTCTGCGCATCGATCAAATGATAATATTTTGCTGGCGCTGGGTTGCCCCGGTCGCTTTTGCCCAAATATTGATCAATCTTATTTTAAAAGGGACGGTATTACACTAATGGCAAAGCCGATCAGACCGGGAAAAATGATCGAATTCGTATTGAGATCGCTTTTTAAAAAACCGGCGACGATCAAGTACCCTTTCGAAAAGATAAAAATGCCGGCTAATTTCCGCGGGAAAATTAAATTTATACCGGAAAAATGTATCGGCTGTTCGATCTGCGTTAAAGATTGTCCATCGAATGCAATTAAAATAAACAAGATCGGGGATAAAAAATTTGAAATGGAGATCGATCTTGGAAAATGTATCTATTGCGGACAGTGCGCAGATTCGTGTCCAAAGAAAGCGATCGATATTACGCCGGAGTTTGAACTGGCTACCGCAGACAAAGGGACGATTAAAGTTATTTTTCGCGCCGAAGGACCTGATGCAGGAACTGAAAAACAAGCTTAAGGATGCCAATAGGGTCTTAGTTTTGGGCGTAGGTTCGGATCTGCGGGGGGATGATGCCGCTGGAGTTATTATCGCCGAAGAGATCGAAAAGAAAAAGATCCCCAATATTACAACGCTTCTCGGCGGTACTGCACCGGAAAACCTGACAGGTGAAATTAAACGCCTTAAACCTTCCCACTTGATAATTATCGATGCTGCGGATTTAAATGAAGCTCCGGGAACAATTAAATTAATTAGGATGGACCAGATCGGCGGATTATCTTTTTCAACGCATGCTCTTCCGATGAAAATGATGGTCGATTTTATCC
>JBAYJF010000083.1:0-5817 GCA_041665245.1 Candidatus Margulisiibacteriota bacterium
AATTTCGGGGATCCATACCACGATCCCATTCCATCAAAAGGTTTTAAAAAACGATGCTTTCCGCAAGGGTCTTGTAACCACAAAATTTATCGAAGAGCAATTCACCACTTAAATGGGAAAAAGAAGAACGAGCCGCAGGCTGGCGATGCAAGCTGTTTATCAGGCTGAAGTTTCCGGAATGGATATCGAGCAATCATTAAGCAATCTTTTTGAAAATGAAAGCTTTGTGCCGGAAACGATCGCTTTTGCCACCGAACTTGCGACCTCAACTTGGAGTCAAAGAGAAAAAATTGACGGCATCATTGAAAAATTGGCGATCGAGTGGCCACTAGATAGGATCGGGAAAGTCGATCGAAGCCTTCTGCGTATTTCCTTATGCGAATTAATGGGAAAAGAATCACCCCCGTCCGTCATTATCAACGAAGCGGTCGAACTGGCAAAGAAGTATAGCAGCGAGGAAGCCGCAAAGTTCATAAACGGGATCCTTGGCGCCTGGATCAAGACGAGCAAGGATTCTTGAGAATCTCCCCAAATTATGTTAAAATTGTCTACAAATGTTTACCGGAATAATTGAGCAAATTGGCATCGTTGCCGGGGTTATTAGGGGCAATAACTCGGCGAAAGCAGCTATTTCCGCAGACAAGATATTTGATGATGTAAAAGTCGGCGACAGTATCTCTGTCGACGGCGTTTGTTTAACTGTCGTGCATACCCGCCGGAATTTCGCTGAATTCGATATTTCCCACGAATCGCTGAAAAGAAGCTCTCTTTCCGATATTAAGATCGGAGATAGAGTTAATTTGGAAAAAGCGCTATTAATTACCGGACGGCTTGGCGGGCACCTTGTTACCGGCCATATTGACGGTGTTGGCGAGATCAGGAAGATCGTAAAACAAGGGGAGGCAATTGATTTTTATCTCTCTATTCCAAGTTCACTGCTGAAATATATCGTTGTTAAGGCTCCGATCGGAATAGACGGGATCAGTTTAACGGTTGCCGATATTCAGGACGGTCTATTGCGTATTTCGGTCATTCCTCTTACTCTAAAAAAGAGCACTCTTTCAATGCGCCAAGTTGGGGACAAAGTAAATATTGAAGTCGATCTATTCTCTAAATACGTCGAGAAACATCTGGTCGGAGAACCCAGAGGGGTGACCGAGGAGACCATGATGCGAGCGGGTTTTCTCCCTTTGAATTGGAGCGACAACTAGCCGCTTATATGATAAAAAAAAATATATTTAATACCATTGAACAGGCGATCTTGGATATCCAGAACGGAAAAATGGTAGTGGTCGTTGATGATGAATCTCGCGAAAATGAAGGCGACTTGGTAGTTGCCGCAGAAAAGATAACCCCAAGAACAATTAATTTCATGATCACCAATGCTAAAGGATTGGTCTGTGTTCCTATGACCGGCGAGCGTCTGGATGAACTGGATCTTCCGCAGATGGTGAAAGAGAACAGCGAGCATATGAAAACAGCTTTCTCGGTCTCTGTCGATGCCGGCCGAAAGTTTGGCGTAACGACAGGGATCTCTCCGGCTGACCGGGCGAAGACGATAGAGGTCCTGATAAGCCCGCGCGCCAATAAAGATGACCTTGTTTCCCCGGGCCATATTTTTCCTCTAAGAGTAAAAAATGGAGGGGTGCTTAAGAGGGCGGGGCATACCGAAGCGGCGGTAGATTTGGCAAGGCTGGCCGGACTTTATCCTGCGGCTGTCATTTGTGAAATTATAAATCCCGACGGAAGGATGGCCAGAGTTACCGACCTTTTTAAATATGCGAAAAAACATAAATTAAAAATGATAACGATCGCTGACCTTATTTCTTACAGGTTGAAGAATGAAAAAATGATAAAAAGAACTTCGACCATTAAATTGCCGACGAAGCATGGCGAATTCACCGGCTACGGCTATGAAGACCTTTTAACCGGTCAACACCACATTGCATTGGTGAAGGGGAAAGTATCAAAGAAAAAAGATGTTCTGGTCAGGGTCCATTCGGAATGTTTGACCGGCGATGTATTCGGCTCTCTTCGGTGCGACTGCGGACAACAGCTTGCAAAAGCGATGGAAAAAATTGAATTCTGCGGTCAGGGAGTTTTGCTCTATATGCGGCAGGAAGGGCGAGGGATCGGCCTGAAAGATAAACTTCGTGCCTACGAACTGCAGGAAAAAGGCTACGATACCGTCGAAGCAAATACTATGTTGGGATACGCGGCGGATCTAAGAGATTATGGGATCGGCGCGCAAATATTGGCGGATCTCGGGTTGACCACAATTCGGTTGTTGACCAATAATCCAAAAAAGATCATCGGGCTGGAAGGTTATGGGCTTAAAGTAACCAGCCGGATCCCTTTAACAATAAAGGCGAATGAGTTCAATGAAAAATATATCAAAGCGAAAGTTTCAAAATTAGGACATATTATGGGGTAGGTAAAAAAGCATGAAAGTAATTGAAGGGGATCTGGACGGAAGTAAATTAAGTATCGGGATCATTGTTTCAAGGTTTAATGAATTGGTTTCAAAAGGTCTATTGGGCGGGGCGGAAGATTGCCTTAAAAGGCACGGCGTAAAAGAAATTGAAGCCTACTGGGTGCCAGGGGCATTTGAAATGCCGCTTGTGGCAAAAAAGATCGCAAAAAAATATGATGCGGTCATCTGTCTTGGCGCTGTGATCCGAGGCGGGACTCCACATTTTGAGTACGTAGCAGCGGAAGTGTCAAAAGGGATCGCCAGTGTTTCGCTGAGCGAAGGGATCCCGGTAATTTTCGGGGTGCTCACCACGGACAATCTTGAACAGGCGCTTGAGCGTTCCGGTGCTAAAGAAGGGAACAAAGGATTTAACGCCGCTCTTTCAGCGATCGAATTAGCAAATTTATCAAAGGAGATATAAAAAGTGGCAAGGGTATTATTACAGAATGTATGTAAATATTTCAGTGATGTCGTTGCCGTTAAAAATGTAAATCTGGAAATAAAAGACAAGGAATTCCTTGTGATGGTCGGGCCATCCGGTTGCGGCAAGACCACTACGCTGCGCATGATCGCAGGGCTGGAAGAAGTGTCGGAAGGAAAGATCTATATCGACGATAAATTAGTGAACGATATAGCACCGAAGGATAGGGATATCGCGATGGTCTTTCAATCTTATGCCCTTTATCCGCATATGAAAGTTTATGACAATATGGCTTTTGGCCTTAAATTAAGAGGCATGCCCAAAAAAGAGGTTGAAGAGAGAGTGAAATCGGCGGCGGAAACGCTTGGTTTGATGACCATGCTTGACCGGCTTCCGAAACAGCTTTCAGGCGGGCAGCGGCAGCGGGTCGCGCTTGGCAGGGCGATCGTACGGCAGCCAAAGGTGTTTTTGATGGATGAACCTCTATCAAACCTTGACGCTAAATTAAGAGTTCAAATGCGGGCTGAACTACAGCGGCTTCACAAAAGACTTGAAGCTACAATTGTTTATGTTACGCACGACCAGATAGAAGCTATGACGCTTGGCGGACGAGTTGCGGTAATATTAAATGGAGAATTGCAGCAAGTTGCGTCGCCGATCAATGTGTATGAAAACCCCTCGAATAGATTTGTTGCCGGTTTTCTTGGTTCTCCTCCTATGAATTTTATTCGCGGGACCATTCGAAATAAGAATGGAGCAAATTCTTTCGAGTCGGACGGATTAAAGATCGATGTACCGGCCGACTTAAGCAGTTTACTGGATGGTTACAAGGATAAAGAGGTTGTTTTCGGGATCCGTCCGGAAGATATCTGGGATGTTCCTTCTTCGGGCTGGATCGAACATAAATTAATGGTTGAAGCAAAAGTTGATTTTAGAGAATTAATGGGATCTGAAACCTACGTTTATGCCAAACTTGGAAAAGATATGATCGTTGGAAGGGTTGGCGTGATGGCGGATCCGACACCGGGAACTACTTTTGGGTTGGTTTTTAATTTAAGAAAGATCCATTTTTTTGATCCTGAAACTCAGAAAGCGATAATTTAATTACGAATGACGAATGAAGAATTGTTATTTGAGAAGTCATCGCCCGGGCAAATAGGTTTTTCTTTGCCGGAGTTGGATGTGCCGCGCATTGATATCTCTGAAATTGTTCCAAAAGAGATGCTTCGCAGTGAATTAAACTTGCCAGAGATCTCAGAACTTGACGTTGTTAGACATTTTACCCGCTTGTCCCAATTAAACTTTTCTGTTGATACCCAGTTTTATCCGCTTGGCTCCTGCACGATGAAATATAATCCAAAAGTTAATGAAGAAGCGGCCGCGCTTCCCGGCATCCAAAATGTCCATCCGATGCAGGAAGAGCGAGAAGTCAAAGGAATGCAAGAGATCCTTGAGAACTTTGAAAAATACCTTTGCGCGATATTCGGTTTTGATGCTTTTACTCTGCAGCCGGCTGCCGGCGCCCATGGAGAACTGACTGCGCTAATGATGATCAAAGCGTATCATCATGATAAAGGACAAGGGGCAAGAGATAAAATAATCATTCCTGATTCGTCGCATGGAACAAATCCTGCCTCTGCATCGATCGTAGGTTATTCTACGATCGTGATCAAATCAGATAAAGAGGGCGATATCGACCTTGAGGCGCTTAAAAGAGTGCTGGGGGACGATACAGCCGGATTGATGCTGACGAATCCGAATACTTTGGGATTATTTGATAAGCATATTCTTGAGGTCGCTGAATTGGTCCACAAAGCCGGCGGGATCCTTTATTACGATGGAGCAAATGCGAATGCAAATATGGGGATCTGCCGTCCGGCCGACCTTGGCTTTGATGTAGCGCATTTTAACCTGCATAAAACATTTTCTACTCCTCATGGCGGCGGTGGTCCGGGTTCCGGCCCGGTAGGGGTAAATAAGAAGTTAGAACCTTTCTTGCCGGTGCCGCGTTTCGGTAAAAAAACAGATACAAGTAAATCTATTGGGCGCGTTCATGCATTTCATGGAAATGTTGGAGTGATCATTAGAGCCTATGCTTACATTCTTTCTTTGGGAGCCAAAGGATTAAAAGAAGCTTCCGAAAAAGCGGTCGAGAATGCAAATTATATGAAAGATAAATTAAAAGAATATTATTATCTTCCTTATCAGAGGGTCTGCCAGCATGAATTTGTATTATCCGCGAAATGGCAAAAAGAACGATCCGGAATAAAAGCCCTTGATATCGCGAAAAGATTGATCGATCTTGGATTTCATCCCCCGACAATTTATTTCCCTTTGATCGTGGAAGAAGCTCTAATGATCGAGCCGACAGAATCAGAATCAAAAAAAACGATGGATTCTTTTATTGGTGCAATGATCAGTATTGCCAAAGAATGCGAAGAAAATCCCAAGATCGTAAAAGAAGCTCCGCATTTTACGCCTGTAAAAAGGCTGGACGAAGCAAGAGCGGCAAGAGACCTGGATATTAGATGGAAAAAGTAAAATATCTCTTGTTCGTTATTGCCAGCGTATTATTCGCTTTAAAAGCATTCGGGCTGACTTATGAAGTTGTTAGGACCGAAAAATGCAGAGCTCTGGCTTATTCATCCGAAAGCAAGCAAACTGACCATGACCCTTTTGCGACCGCTGGCGGGACGAAACCTAAATGGGGGACGGTTGCAGCCAATCATCTGCCCATCTGGACAAGGATGAAGATCCAAGGGTTTGGCGAGAAGATCTTTGTCGTTGAGGATCGGATGAACAAACGCTACAACCGAATGATAGACATTTGGTTCCCTACAAGGAAAGAAGCCTTGAAATGGGGTTCGCGCATGATAACGTATACAATTGTGAAAAATGTAAGACCTCTTCCGGATTAAATGAA
>JBAYJF010000084.1:0-5740 GCA_041665245.1 Candidatus Margulisiibacteriota bacterium
ATAGATCATTGTGCCTGCTAACTCCACCTACGCACGTCACAAATCCATAGTTATGAAAAGTTGGAAGATGAGAAAGGACAGCGCCTCCTCCGTCATATGGCGCTAAACAATATCCTCCATTTGCAGCAATTTTTCCGTAACTTGGCCCGAAGGCCTCCGATGCTTGAGACCGGCCTTCTACAGGATTGGTCGCTCCAACCATTACCCCTCCCAGACCTAGCCCTGGGAAGATCTGTGCAGCTCCTTCATATCCATAGCCTTCATAGAAATTTGCCGTATATTGCCCCCTATCGGCATTCAATATACCTATCGAATCGATCAATTGCTGCAAGGCATCAATAGATTGTGTATCCTCATGGTGAGCCAGTCCGCCAAATAACCAATAGATTGGGCGTCCTAGAGACTCGGCAATACTTTCAATATACCCCCTATTATCGAAGAACAGATCCCTTAACAAACTTATCTTGTACTGTGTTGCTCTCCTTAAGGAAGAAAGAATTATTGCACCAGGATCAATTGACGCGCCAAAATGCCGACGAAACGGTTCTTCAATTACAGAAGATAACAACGTTTTAAGTGAAGCATTGATCTGACATGCATTTATCGCTTCAGCAGTAATATCCGGCTTAAAGAAAAGTACTTCGGCATTTGGATCAACAAATAAATGACTTATTTTACTGAACTGATCCTCTGGAATAGCCTTTTTCGGTAAGCTCCCGCTCAATAATTTAATTAATGTTTGCCTTTGAACAGCTAAAGCTTCCGCAAAGTCACGCCTAAAATCAGGGTTAAGGATCAACCTATCGACTTCTGCTTCATCTAACAGAAAAGCAGGGTTTTCTCTCCACTGGGGAACCCACTTATCAAGAACAAAGGCTAGCCCGGGTCCGACCCAGCTTTCGATGTCGATCGTATCGGAAAATAATGACAGGCTTGAAGGTTGAGTCCCATTTGGAAGTAAAGGTCTATCAATTCCAAATCCTCTGGCACGGGCCTTTACTTCCGCCTCTGTTACCATTCTATGAAGAGGAGAAACAACCCCGCTTTTCCCACTTAAATTTATTTCAGTGAACAAACTGTTCGTTGACTGGCCTTGATCAAGACCAAATTCTCCATACCATCGTTCCTGTTCGTCTGTATAGTGTTTCCCAACCATAGGGCCAGTGGTTCTTGGGACTGTCCCAATCTGAGGAGCATGTATTGTTGCAATACAAAGCCTTCTAGTTGCCGACAAAGCAGCCTCTTTGTTCCCTAATTTTTTATAAAACCACAAGAACATATTAAATTTAAAAAGCGCGGTGTGGCCATCATGCCCGATAACAAAATCCGCAAGCGGCTCATCAACTCCAAGGACGCCAAAATGCTGAAGGAGCCTAAAACCTCCCTGCCCTAAAACTTGCATTTGGTCAAAGTTTTCTTGGGACCAAAATGTAGGATACATTGTTCCGGTGCGACCATGTACGCTCAACCTAAAAGCCGGAGCAAATCTCTCCCCCGTATTAAAACCGGTAAACAGAAAGACATCCGCAGGGACCTCTTCTCCATAAAGGGTCACCGCGATCGGTTGTCCCAAATAGTAATATTGGTCATTCTTTCCTGGAGATACTTCCCGAAAAGAGATCCTTTGCCTGTTCCCAGCAAACCCCTGATCTCTTCTAGTTGAGTGCAGCAGGCTAGCATTTACCAAACCAAAGGTTCTTTCTCCTAAGTGTCCATATCTCGGGCCAGCCCATCCTAATGTTTGCTCAACAATACCGAGTCCACCGGCTCCCCCTGCGGGATTATTTTCTTCCTGTCTGATTCTTTCAGCGATCTGGCGGACATCAATGCTTGCTAATTCTGCGATCGAATTTAAAGGCCTCCCGCCTAAAAGCTCACAAACTATTTCTTCAGGAGATAACCCTCTGACATGCTCCATTCCAACATCAACACCAAATAAATGTTTTGGTTTTTTTGCTTTTAATTCTCTTTGTTCATCAAAATATCTAAGTGCGAGATCATTTCCTTTTCTCTGTCTTGTGACATCAAGCGCATATTTTGGCATTTATTTTTTCCCTTTCCTTTCACTATTTGACTTGTACTATCTTTTCGACTTCGTTTAAGTTTAATTTCACTCGATTTTCTAAACTGCCAGCTTTAACGGGCCAACCGCTTCCCCCCAAGGCCTATCATGGTATAAACTAACCTGTAATTCCGAAGGAACGATCATCCCCATACTAAGATAAGAAGTTGCGATCAGTTCTCTAAATTGAATATCGAATACCCCAAGATCGGCTGCCTCCCCCTGCCTCCCGCCAAACCACCACATAAAACAACTCGATTCGGCTTGAAGAGAATATAAGATCGCGGGCGCTAGCCCTTTCGTCCCGGAAAAAGCAGAAAACAAGTTCCCTTCACTTGCCTTGCCATAGATCTCCTGCATTGCAGTATCCCTAAAACTGCTCCCATATCTTAATTCGATCGCTCTTTTTAGTTTTGCTAAGTGCCCTTTTGCCACATGAATTCTTTTGGCCCCCGCATCGCCATATCGATCACCGGTCCAAGTACCAAAATCAGATCCGATCCAAGACCCGGCAAAAAGATGGTTTAACTGCGGAGAGTTCGGAAATAACTCCAAATACTCTTCCGGCAAAATTGGGGCGATCAATTTTCCATCGCTCATCAAATATCGATAAAACATATCGAAAAATTCGAAGGCATCATTTGGCCTTGAATCTTGCATATTTTCTCCGTCCAAAACCATAGAAACTACCGGCTTCATGCCGCTCGGCATTCCATCTTTTGCCGCGTCCAATGCGATCCGGCAAATATTTTGATACATTTCATATGCGGTTAGCGCATGCCGTTCCATTCTGACAAAACCAACAGCATCGGATAAGCGCCTATCCCTAAAAAAGACACTTAATCCCTCAGCTTGCCAGGGAAGAAACCTTTGCCACCAAGCTTCTGGAAGCGGGCAAGACCTCTCCCTGATCCCCTCGTCTGTAAGCAAATATCTTACGGATGGGATCGCCTGAGAAACAAGCGGAAGCATTTCATGGCTCACAGATCCCTCGGAAGGCCACATCCCGGAAGGATCACGGCCAAACATTCTGCAATAAATAATTCTTGCGATATCAAGCTGCGCGCGCGCATCGTCTGGATGGCTAAACATCGGCGGCACCCAATCGGGATGCGCCTCAAGCGCGCTGGCCTCGTCAATAATTAGCGGCAAGATCGGGTGAACATAGGGCGATACAATAACCGAGATCTTCCCTTCTTCCTGAAGTTTTTTATAATTGCCCAGAACTTCCCGAATAACTCCCATCTGGATCTCAATGATCCTTCTCTTATCGGCTTCGGTAAAATTCCTTTGTTTATCCATGAATGCTCTTATTTCAGAATTTGATCGCCTTAATCCGTAGCCAAACATAGCCAAATTGAACCAAACCTGCAGATCAAGAAATTCCTGGGTTGAAAAATCACTTATACTAGAAGTTCTTTTGCTTTTTTCCAGCAGTTCTTTGTAGCGGGGATAAGGGAGGACTGAATGATCATGATTTAATTTGAAAAAGTTACTGAGTAAAAATAATTTTTGTTCTTCTGTTAATCTATCCGCCTCAACTTTCGTCAGATCAAGAAAAACATCCGATCCCCCTTTGGTATAGACCTCAAGCTGCTCTAACAGAGAGGGGGTCATATTGAAAGTCGCGCTTACCCCTTTTTCGGCTGTCCAAAGAGGCAGATCCCGATATCCGCGCATAGCATGCATGCGGGCATATGGAGTTCGTTGATTTATCGTCCCTGGCATAACAAGCGGCGGCTGGTGGTTGTGATAGCAAAGCAAAACATATCCTTGCGCCTGCTCTAATATTCTTCTTCTGCTCGGGCTGATCCCTGTTGCTGACACAAATAAATTCCTTTCTTATAAGAATTAGCTTTCGTATTATCTTTTCGTCTCCCTTTTAATGAAATTTCACATTGTTTTATATGTTATAATTTTTACATGGATTCGATAGCATATACCATTGGCGACAACCTATATTTAAACATCACCAACCGCTGCACGAACCAGTGCGTCTTCTGCATCCGCTATAAGAAAAAAGATTTTAATTCCAAATATCCCCTCTGGCTCGACAAAGAACCGACCGCCGAAGAAATTATTAGAGCGATCGGCGATCCAACAAAATATAAACAGATCGTCTTTTGCGGCTACGGCGAACCGACGATCAGACTGGACGTGATAAAAGAGGTCGCGGCTACAATTAGAGGTAAAACAACGATCAGGCTCGACACGAACGGCCATGGCAATCTTTTCTGGGGAAGAAATATTCTGCCCGAGTTAAAGGGACTAATAGATTCGATCTCGATCAGCCTGAATGCCGAAAATGCCGAAAAATACGATAAGATCTGCAAATCAATTTATGGACATAAGGCCTTCGATGCCATTATAGACTTTATCCGCGAAGCAAAAAAATATATTCCGCAAGTTGAAGCCTCCGTGGTCGACCTCCCTTCAACCGATAAAGAAAAATGCAAAAAACTGGTCGAAGAATTGGGAGTATCATTCAGAGTTAGACCCTACTACGAAGAGTGCTACGTCCGCTAGAGTGATATAATTAGGCTATGGATAAATTCGATGTAATAGTGATCGGCGGCGGACCCGGCGGCTATGTCGCCGCGATCCGGGCGGCTCAACTCGGGGCCAAAGTCGCCTTAATTGAAAAAGATCAGCTTGGCGGAACCTGCCTCAACCACGGCTGCATCCCGACCAAAGCGATCCTGGCCTGCACCTCCCTCTTTGATAAGATAAAAAAAGCGGATAATTTCGGGATAACCACCGAAAACACAAAGATCGATCTCCCCAAAGTCATCGACCGCAAAAATGAGATCGTTAAGAAATTGATCAAGGGGATCGAGATGCTGGTTGAGAAGAATAAGATCACTTTGATCAGGGGAGATGCTACGGTTATTAGTCCAACAGTGGTTGAAGTAGCAACACAAGATAGTAGAAAGTTGACAATAGAGAGCAGAAAATTGGTACTGGCTACAGGCTCATCACCTTCTAGTTTACCCGGTATAACTTTTGATGGGAATAAATTCCTCAGCAGCGATGATATTCTCAACCTGCGCGAAGCACCCTCCAAGCTCGATATTGTCGGCGGAGGAATTATCGGCATCCATTTTGCAATTATCTTTGCATCGCTTGGCACCGAAGTAACTATTTACGAAGCCCTGCCGGAGATCCTGCCGGGAGTCGACGAAGAAATTGTTGCAACGCTAAAGAGAATTCTTAAGCGCCGTAAGATCGAAGTTAAAACCGGGGTATTTTTTAAGGCAGAAGATTCATGCGGAAAAACCTTGATCTGTGTCGGCAGAAAGCCAAACCTTGCCGGGATCGAAAAAATGGGATTAAAGATGGATGGTAATAAAGTTTGGACCAACGAGAAGATGGAAACAAGCGTCCCAGGGGTTTATGCGATCGGAGACCTTGTCAGTCATAAACAATTGGCCCATGTGGCATCGGAGCAAGGCGTTGCCGCAGCCGAAAATGCAATGGGCGGGAATAAAACCTTCAGCTATGCTTCTGTCCCCTATGGAATTTACACTAATCCGGAGATAGGCAGTGTTGGTTTAACCGAAAAAGAGGCTCGCGAAAAACATTCAAACATCAAAGTCGGAAAATTTCCTTTTGGAGCGTTAGGGATTGCGCAGGCAACCGGCGAGATCGAAGGATTCTTCAAGATCATCAGTGATGAGG
>JBAYJF010000085.1:0-5693 GCA_041665245.1 Candidatus Margulisiibacteriota bacterium
AAGAACATCTTTCCCTTCTTCATCGCGGAAATATTCTGCCATCGTTAAGGCAGAGTTTGCAGCGATCAGCCTGGATCCGGGAAGCTCTGCCATCTGCCCAAAACAAAGGACGGTCTTATCGATAACACCGGATTCTTTCATATCCAAAAACAGGTCATTCCCTTCCCTGGTCCGCTCCCCCACACCGCCAAAAACAGAGATCCCTCCATGAAGCTTAGCAATATTATGGATCAATTCCATTATCAAAACAGTCTTGCCGACGCCGGCTCCGCCAAACAGGCCGGTCTTCCCCCCTTTTACATACGGGGCAAGAAGATCAATTACTTTTATCCCGGTCTCAAAAATATCGTTGCGTGAAACTATTTCATCAAATTTTGGCGGATCTTTCCTGACCGGCCAGCGGGTTTTTGTTTTTAATTCTCCGCCTCCATCGATCACCTCGCCCAAAACGCTGAACATCCTCCCCAAAGTTTCCGGTCCAACCGGGACCGTAAGCGGACCACCGGTATCGAACACTTCGGTGCCTCTTCTTAAGCCGTCCGTAGGAAGCAGGGCAACAGCTCTAACAACACCATCTTCAAGCTGCGAGGCCACTTCGGCGACGATCTTTGGCTCTTTGATCGTGATCGCATTTCTGATGCGTGGAATACTATCGATGGGAAATTGGACATCGATCACTGCTCCCAAAACTTGCAGAACCCTTCCGTTATTTTTACCCGCTTGTTCGATCTTTTTCATTTTTATTCTCTCCCGCTCATTGCTTCTGATGCTTCAACGATCTCCAGGATCTCCTGGGTAATTGCCTGCTGCCGCAGCTTATTGCGCGTTATTATCAGGGTATCGATCAGGTTTTTTGAATTATCCTGGGCCGATTTTAAGGTCACCATCCGTGCGGACAGCTCGCCCGCCATCGAGTCGTTCCAGGCGGCAAATACGTGCGCCTCCAGCATTTTTATCAAAACACTTTCGTTCACGGTTTTGCGATCCGGCACGTTTATCAACATTTCATCTGTCATTGCCCGATTGCTGTTATCGATCGGATAAAGCCGGTTAGCAAAGGTTCTTTGCTCAAGAATAGAGGCCGAATGGTTATATATTAAATATATCTCTTTAACCTGGCCAAGCTCTATCTCATTGAAGATTTCTTTGCACAAGGCGCTAATTTCAGAATAATCAATTTTATCGCTCAAAAAGGACCGTCTTATTTTTCCTCCCTTTTGGCTTAAAAAAGTTTCTCCTTTTTTACCAAAAACAAAATATTCAACTTCTTCTTTTGAATGTTCCTGCGCAAAAGAAGCCAATCTGTAAAATATATTCTGGTTAAAAGGCCCGCAAAGCCCGCGGCTGCCGGATATCACGATCGCGATCACTTTTCCCTGTGTATTTTTTTTCTCTCTCCAATCTTCCAAACCCTGCCTGCCGGCAGGCAGGTCCATTCTCCCAACTATCCCCTTCATCCCCTCCGCATATTCATGCGATCTTTTTGCCCGCTCTTTTGCGCGGGATAATTTCGTCATGGTAATGATCTGCATCGCCGCAAAGATCGAATTGAGGCTGTTCAGCGTCCCGATCCGGTTCTTTATTTTTTTATCGACCGCCATTTAAAAAGACTCCGTAAATTTGGCGATCAACTCTTTAAGCTTAGCCTCTGTTTCCGGGGCATATTCACCGATCTTTTCAATTAGATCCGGCGCCTGATGGTGGATAGAAAAAATAAGTTTGCTTTCGTATTCTTTTACCCTCTTTACCTGCAGTTTGTCCATATATCCGTTGCTTGCCGCGCAAATAATAATAATTTGATCCTCAACCGGGACCGGAGAATGCTTATCCTGCTTTAAAACTTCCGTAATAATGGTCCCTCTCTGCAGCTGGCGCAGGGTCTCTTTGTCGACTTCGCCGGCAAAAAGGGCAAAAGATTTTTTCTCGCGGTATTGGGCAAGGTCAAGACGAAGCGATCCGGAATTCTTACGCATTCCTTTCACCTGCGCGCTCCCACCCACCCTTGAAACCGATATTCCGGCATCTACCGCCGGTCTAAACCCGGCATTAAAAAGCTCCGACAGCAAGAAGATCTGCCCGTCCGTGATCGATATGACATTTGTCGGAATGTAAGAAGTAATATCGCCAAGCTGGGTCTCAATGATCGGGAGCGCAGTCATCGACCCGCCCCCTTTTTCTTTGGATAATTTTGCCGCCCTCTCCAATAGCCGGGAATGTAGATAAAAAACATCCCCAGGATAGGCTTCCCTCCCCGGCGGGCGGCGCAGAAGAAGCGAGATCATTCGGTAGGCTTGGGCATGTTTTGTCAGGTCATCGTAAACAACTAAAGTATCTTTCCCCTGGTACATAAACTCTTCGGCCATACTGCAGCCCGCGAACGGAGCGATATATTGCATCGCGACCGGATCGGAGGCCGAAGCGGAAACAACGATCGTATAATCCATCGCGCCGCTTTCTTTCAATTTTTGCACCATTTGAACAAGGTTTGATTCTTTCTGTCCGATCGCAACATAGATACAGATCACCCCTTTCCCCTTTTGGTTGATGATCGTATCAATTGCGATCGTCGATTTTCCGGTCGATCGGTCGCCAATTATCAGCTCCCGCTGCCCCCTGCCGATCGGGATCATCGAATCAATTAGTTTATATCCGGTCTGAAGTGGTTTTTTTACCGGTTCGCGATCAAGGACTTCCGGAGCTTTTCGCTCGATCGGGAGCGCTTTAGTCGTTTTGACTTCTCCGCGACCGTCGATCGGCTTTCCCAGCGCATCAACGACCCTGCCGATCAGGGATTCGCCGACCGGAACCTGCATAACCCTGCCGGTAAGCTTTGCCTGGTCTCCTTCTTTTACCTCGGTATGCGCTCCAAGAAGGACCGCAACAACCTCATCCCTTTCAAGGTTGAAAGCGATCCCATAAGTGTTCCCTGGCAGGGCGATCATCTCCTGCGCCATGACCGAAGGAAGCCCTTTGATCCTGACAATTCCGTCCCCGGATTCAACGACCATCCCGACCTCTTCAAACCCGGTTTTCGGTTTAAATTCCAATATTTTATTTTTTATGATCTCTGAAATATCCGTCATGCATTGATCTCCTCTTTTAGCTGCGCCAATCTTCCCCGAAGGCTGGCGTCGAGCATTTTCCCGTCCATTGTTTTCCATATGAATCCGCCTAATATACTTGGATCTATTTCAAATCTTAAGCTGATTTTATCTCCCGCTTTTTTCTTGGCTTTAGCGATCAATTCTTTTGTCGGCTTCTCCGAAAATACGACAACATCAAACCTCTTATCATCCATATCGGCAAGAATTTTTGTAAATTCTTTTGATATTTCCGCAACCCTGTCTACCAACCCCTCCTTAATAAGCAGTTCAATCAGATCCCAGAAGAGAGGCAAAAATCCGGGAAAGATGCTTTGCGCCAATTTCCTTTTATCCTGCGAAGCATAGCGCGGATTCTTCAAGAAGTACTTAAAATCAAATTCTTTTTCAAATACTTTTGAAAACTTATACAATTCTTCCTCGAGCCGCCCACAGTTTTCCCCGGAAATTTGCAGCAACTTATTAAAATCTATTTTCTTATGCATTACAGCAATTCATCCGCGATCTTGGCCGTGTCTTCCTTCTTCACGGACCGTCCAATGATCTTTTCGGCAGCCAGAAGAACGAGCTCGATCGTCTCTTTTTTTATCGAGCGCATCACTTTTTCTTTCTCGTCTTGGAATTCTTCCTTTGCTTGCAGCATAAGCCGTTCGGCCTCTTTGCCGGCCTTTTCAACGATCTCCCTTTTCTGCAGGTTTCCTTCATCCCTGGCAAAATCGATGATCTTTTGCGCCGCTTCATTGGCTTCTTTTATCTTTTTCTGAAAATGCTCAAGCGCTTCGGCGTTCTTCTTTCTCCCATCTTCTGCTTCCCGCAAGGATTGTGCCACCAATTCTTCCCTTTTTTGCATGGCATCCAGAAGCGGAGGTAGCGCCACTTTATATAACAAAATTAAAAGGGCGATAAAAGAGATCCAAGTCCAAATAATTAAGCCCGGTTCGAGTTCAAGCATAAGCTCCCTACTTTGAAACCATAATTAGCGATACAACCAATGCGTAAAGCGCAATCGCTTCCACGAATGCGATCGCAATGATCATTGATGTCCTTATCACTCCGGCTTGTTCCGGCTGGCGTGCGATCCCTTCCATCGCTTTTGCCGCCAAGATCCCGATCCCAAGTCCGGTACCAAGTGCTGCCAACCCGATCGCGAGTCCTGCTCCCAGTGCGTTTTCCATTTTACACCCCCTTATTAATGTTCGCCTTCGATCGCCGATGAAATATACAATGTTGCCAGAAAAGTAAAGATGTAGGCCTGGATCAAAGCAGCAAAGATCTCAAAAAGAGAGACTGCCAGGTTACCGATTATAGGAAAAGGGACGATCAAGTAGCTTTTAAAAAAGAAGATCAGGGTTATGAGCGTGATAGCAACGGTATGTCCGGCAAACATATTGGCAAAAAGACGGACGGCCAACGAAAAAGGACGGGCAAGCTGACTGACAAGCTCAATGGGGATCAGGAAAAAAACTATCGGCAGCGGGATCCCTTCCGGAATAAATGATCTTAAATACTTTATCAAACCATGCTCCATGATCCCCATAAAATGGGTCAACAGAAAAATAACGATCGCCAGGCCTGCCGTAACATTTATGTTGCTGGTAGGGGCGCCCAAGCCAGGGATCAAGCCAAGCAGATTGCCGATCAATATAAAAGTAAAAAGAGCAAGAATAAAAGGGAGCCACTTTGAAGAATTTTCACCAAGCATAGAGGCAACTTCATCTTTAAAGAATCCGATTATCATTTCCGCTAAATTTTGGATCCCGGCAGGCGCCAGCTTTGCATTCCGACCGGCGATAAAATAGAACAAAAAAGTTAGAGAAGCCGCGATCCACAATGTTATGACAGGATTAACGAGCGTACTTGTATGCATTCCAAATTCCTACTATCCCTCCGAGGATAACCCCCGCGACCATAAGCCAAGGAGCAGTGTTGTACGATTTGTCCAAAAAATAACCGATCCCGGCAAAAAGAAATACCGATACAGCCAGATCGATTCCAAGCCAAGCGCCGTTCCAAGTATTATTTTTCACTTAAGAAAATTATACCGCTGCGGCCTTCATCATTCAACCAGTTATAAAGCTGATTGTCCTTTTTCCTTCGTTCTGATCCTTATTACATCGTTGATCGTTGAAATGAATATTTTACCGTCTCCAACAGTTCCCGTTGAACAGGTATCAAGGATAGTATTCACGGCTTTGTCGGCGTCTTTTTCCTGCACAACGATCTCGATCTTTATTTTAGGCAGAAATTCAACTTTGTATTCTCCGACCCGCCATTCCAGGCTTATTCCTTTTTGAGCCCCCCTCCCCTTAACTTCGGTCACCGTCATCCCATGGATCTCTTTTGCATCCAGTGCTTCCCTTAACTCTTCCAGTTTTTCTGGTCGAATTATCGCTTCTATTTTTTTCATTTTAGTTCTCCTATGTAGTTTCAGCATGCTGGGAGATATCTAATCCAACCAGCTCTTCGTTTTCTCTAACTCGGAGACCGATTGTCATATCAACTATTTTAGCAATAATCAAAGTTAAAACAAACGATAAGATCGCAATAAAGCATGCCGCAAATAATTGGATCCAAAACTGTTGGGGATTTCCA
>JBAYJF010000086.1:0-5512 GCA_041665245.1 Candidatus Margulisiibacteriota bacterium
ATAATATTTGTTACCGGGAAGGGAAGCCCTCAGCAAACGCTGCAGAGCATGTCGCAATACAACTTAAACGGCTATATTGAAAAGCCGTTCACCCCGGAAAAGATATTAGATATCGTTGCCCGATCCCTGAAAAACTTGTAGTTTTCAAAAGGGACCATAATGTACGAAGCATATTGGAAATTAAAGGAAAAACCTTTCGAGAATACCCCTGATCCGAAATTCATATTTTGGTCAAAAGAACATGAAGAAGCCGTTTCAAGAATGCTTTATTCGATCAAGGAAAAGAAAGGCGCTATGCTTATTTCCGGCGAATATGGCTGCGGCAAGACGCTCCTGACCCGTTATTTGCTGCAAAAATTAGCCGAGGACAAATATCAGCTCGCGCTTGTTTTAAATCCGATGCTTTCACCCGCGCAGCTTATTAAGGAGATAATATTTCAGCTCGGAGGGACGATCTCCAGGTCCGCGGTCAAAGCTACAGCCTTCAACAAGCTGAACGAACTTCTCATCAATATAAATAGGAACAATAAATTAGCGGTCATAATTATTGATGAGGCGCAGGCGATCCCAAGGACAGCCAGCTTTGAAGAATTTAGATTAATGCTCAATTTCCAATTAAATGACAGATTTCTCCTTTCGCTGATCCTCATTGGACAGCCGGAGCTTGTACCAAAAATAAGCAAGCTGCCCCAGCTAGAGCAACGGCTTGCCTTGCGGTATCATCTTAAAGCTTTAAACGAAGCTGAAACCAAGGAGTATATTATCCATCGAATAAAGGTTGCGGGCGGGAACCCGAATATTTTTGCAGGCGATTCTTTTTTGGAGATCTTTAATTATTCTCTAGGGATCCCGCGTAAGATAAATAATATTTGCGATTTTGCTTTGCTGGCCGGAAGCGGAGAAAATGTTAAGAATATTAATCAAGTTTTGATAAAAAAAGTTGCCGCGGACCTGGAAGGGAAGGAGTACTAAATATCCATGATCAGAATAGTCGATATCTTGAGAAAAGCGGGAGAAGAATTATTATTAAAGAAGGATGAAGATAAAAGCAAAAATGATCCTTCTATAAAAGAAGAAAAGACGGCAATTATCCCGCTTCCTAAAAAGGAAGAACCCCAGAAGCCAAAAGTAGTCGCTATGCCGATCATTCCCGTGGTAGATGAAAAACCAAAACAGAAGGAACCTTCATCCGCGGCGGCGTTGAACCGCGTCATGTCTGAAAGTGAGCTTCTTCTTCTTTTTAAAGATATTATCCGTTCTATTAAGGGATTTTCCGAAAAAGAGGCGGAAAGCTATAATAAGAACATTGCCGACAAGCTTTTCTCATCGATAAAAATGTTGATCGACCAATTTTTGCTTGAAAATTTATTGTTGCCGAAAGTGATCGAGCAGGCTGCCCGGGAAGAGGGGTTGATCGGACGCGCACTTCAAAAAATGCTGCATGCGGTGAAATTCGGATTGGATGCGAATTTTAATCGCGATAAATTGATCGACCTTGGTACGGCGATTCTGATCAATGGGCTGGATGCCGGCGAATTCAAAGGTAAGTATAGGATCTTCACTCAAATAATGCGGCCGTATACGGACACTGAAAATGAAGATATAAAACAGGTCCAAAATCTTGTTGATATTTATGAAGCTGGTAAGAATGCGGCTTAGGGGAAGTTTATCCTTTTTGGGGTAAAATAAAAGAATATCTGACGCCATTCTCGTTATTAACAGAGATCTTTCCTGCTTGGGCTTCAACCGCTAAGCGGCAAAAATAGAAACCGTGTCCGGAAGCGATCATTGATTTCATTTTTGGAAAAGCGATCTTAAAATCCTTGTCGAATATCTTTTCGAGACCCTCTTTCGGGAGTTCTTCGGTGGGGTTTATCACTTCAAAAACAGCCTGATCCTTTTTGATGCTGATCTTAAGCGTAGTTTCTGCCTCTCTTTTTGACTGTTTAATTGCATTCAAGAGCAGGTTTTCAAGAATTCGAGAAATAAGGTCTTTGTCGGCAAATATTTTTGATCCATAATCGGCTTCGATCTTAATATCTTTCTTTTCTTTCTTTGCGGATTTTATTATCCAATCCATGTTTTTCAATAGATCGCCTATGGTAAAGCTATCGCTCTTTAGCAAATAGCTTTTATTTTCCAGGGAAGCAAGGTCCTGATAATCGGTCAAGATCCGGATCAGTTTTGAATTGGCGCGATTTATGGTCTCGATCGCGTTCATTTGCGCTTCGTTTAAAGTTCCCAAATATCCATCAATAAATAGGCCGGCGGAGGCCGATATGCCGGTTAGAAAGTTCTTAACGTCGTGGAGAAGGATCTCTTCGTATTTGTTTTCTGGCATCTTTTTCTCCCAAACCGATCGATCAATATGGAAATGATAATTCCTGGAGGAAACTTTGTCAAATTATTTTTTGTAATAATGCTATAATATCCGCATGAAATATACTGCGCCCCGCGGGACGAAGGACATTCTGCCGGAAGAGGTTCATCTTTGGCAGTTTGTCGAAAATACTTGCCGGGAAGTCTTTGCTTTCTATAATTACAAAGAAATAAGAACTCCAATTTTTGAGTCAACCGACATCTTTAGCCGTTCAATTGGCGTTGGGACCGACATTGTAAACAAAGAGATGTACACTTTTCTTGACCGGAAAGGGCGGAGTCTGACATTAAGACCCGAAGAAACGGCCGCCGTTGTTCGCGCCGGATTGGAGAACAATTTAATTTCTCCCGAGGTTATTACAAAACTTTATTATTTAGGACCTATGTTTCGCTACGAGAGGCCGCAGGCGGGGCGCCAGCGCCAGTTTCATCAGGCAGGAGTAGAAGTTTTTGGCGTAGACGATCCACTGGTCGATGCTGAAATAATTGAGATGAATCTGGTCCTTTTTGAAAAGATCGGGATCAAGGGCCTTGAAATAAATATCAATTCGGTCGGCTGCAAGGCTTGCAAGCCGAATTATAGCGAAGCGATCGTGAATTATTTTTCCGATAAAATAAAAGATATGTGTGTTGACTGCAAAGAGCGTCTTGTGGTAAATCCGATGCGGATCCTGGATTGCAAAGATGCGCATTGCCAAAAACATATTGAACATGCTCCGACCTCGGTCGATCACTTATGCGGCGAATGCAAGATCCATTTCGACTTGGTCCAGGATTGGCTGAAGCGGTTAAACGTCAAATATAGTATCAATAACCGATTGGTTAGGGGTTTAGATTATTATACGCGAACGGTTTTTGAGGTGGTCTCAAAGCAGCTTGGCGCCCAAAATGCGATCTGCGGCGGCGGAAGATATAACAACCTTGTTGAAGAGTTTGGAGGAAAGCCGACCCCGGCGATCGGATTTGCCGTCGGGCTGGAAAGAATTATTGATATCGTGCATAAACTGCAAGTCATAGGCTGCAAGCCGCAAGCAGTGAGTTTGTTCATTGCAACCCTTGGGCATGAAGCGCAGAAGAAAGGGGTTGAATTGGCTTCTCAACTAAGAAGGGCGGGACTTTCGGTTGATCTGGATTACCAGGGAAAGGCATTGAAGTCGCAAATGAAGGCTGCCGACCGAATGAAAGCAAAATATGTTTATATTATCGGGGATGATGAAATTGCAAAAGGGAGCGCCATGCTCAAAAATATGAGTAACGGCCAGCAGCAGGCCATCAAGTTTGAAGATCTATCAAAAACATTATGCGAGAAATATTAGTAATTGATGATGAAAAAGATATTGTCCAGACGATCGAATATAATCTTTTAAAAGAAGACTTTAAAGTTGCAAAAGCCTACGATGGCCAGGCCGGTCTTAAATTAGCCAAAGAAAAAATCCCCGATCTGATCATCCTCGACTTAATGTTGCCGACTATTCCGGGAACAGAAGTTTGTAAAATATTAAAAAACAACCCTGAAACTAAAAATATCCCGATAATCATGCTTTCTGCCAAAGGGAGCGAAACCGATAAGATCGTCGGGCTTGAGCTAGGCGCCGATGATTATATTACAAAGCCATTCAGCATGCGCGAGCTTGTTGCCAGAGTAAGAGCTATTTTAAAAAGATATGAAAAAGAGACACTCGTTAAGTCAGTCATAAAGTTCCCTGATCTTGAGATAGATTCGGATAAACATGAAGTAAAAGTTGCAGGGAAACAAATAGAATTAACGGCTAAGGAATTTGCACTACTGAAATATTTGGCGGAAAATAAAGGGAAAGTTTATGGGCGAGAAAAGCTATTGGATAATGTCTGGGGGATCGAAGTGGCGATCGAAACCCGAACGGTAGATGTCCATATGCGAAGACTGCGTGAAAAACTGGGAAAAACTGGAAGATATCTGCACACTTTGCGCGGAGTAGGGTATAAATTTGATGTTTAAATCGATCCGGTTCACATTATTTATCTCTTTTGTCGGAGTAGCGCTTGTAAGTTTGATCACGCTGCGGCTAGCGCAATCGACCTCCTTTGCATTTTTAACCGCAGTTATTGTTGCGGTCATTGTGAGCGTAGCAATTTCGCGCTATTTTTCCGATCCGATCGTGCGATTGTCGGAAATTGCGAAAAGGATCTCAGAGGGCGACTTTACGCCGGCGATCCTGCAGAAATCAACATTTGAGATCCGCGATCTGGAAGAAGCGATCAGTTCAATGAGCATTCGGCTGAACAAGACATTTAATCGGCTTTCCGCGAAAAGCGGACAGGTTGATGCAGTATTATCCAGCATGACCGAAGGTGTTTTGGCGGTGGACAGGGATGGGAAGGTTATTTTGGCTAATCCGGTGATCGAAAAAGTCCTTAATGTGACCGAGCCGGAGATCATCGGAAAAACTATCCGGGAAGTTATCTGGAACAATGAGATAACCGGCGTCATCGAAAAATCCCTTAAAAATAAAGCCAGGGAGATCGAAGAGATCGCGGTTCTTTCTCCGTTCGAAGGGATCTTTGTCGCGAACGTGGGGCCGATAATTGACAAAAATGAAAAGATGCTCGGAGTCGTTTGCGTATTATCGGATGTTACTGAAATAAGAAAACTTGAAAAGTACCGTTCTGAATTTGTTGCCAATGTTTCGCATGAATTAAAGACCCCGCTGACGGCGATCAGGGGGTATGTAGAGACCTTAATTGGCGGTGCGATCAACGATAAAGAACATAACCAGGAGTTTTTAGGAAAGATCGAAAAGCATGCCCAGAATTTATCCGATCTGATCGATGATATCCTCCATCTATCAACCCTTGAATCCAAAAGGGATATTGGAACGTTTGTTAAGCTTGAGGTTGGGCCATTGATCACAAAGGCGCTTGAAACGATCTCGGTCAAGGCAAAAAGAAAAGGGGTTAGGCTGGAGAGAAAGTGTCTTGGGGATGGGGTCTATATACTTGGGATCGAGGATCATGTCTATCGTTCGATCTTAAATCTTTTAAGCAATGCCGTTAATTACTGTGATAAGGGAGGGGAAGTTGCGATCGCTTGCGGCCGCAACGGTGATAAGACCAATATTTCTATTTCCGATAACGGGGTGGGGATATCGGAAGA
>JBAYJF010000087.1:0-5497 GCA_041665245.1 Candidatus Margulisiibacteriota bacterium
GGTCCGATCGTTGATATATGCAAGGGAAACATCCGGGACATGCGTGACAAAACCGGTAGCAGGATCAACCTCCACGGTTGGAATAACATATTCGGACTCCATTGTCAGCAGCCTCACCACCCCCCCTTGCCTTAAAGCAACCGCTAAAACAGCCTCGGCGGTAGAGACGATCGGACGGTTAGTTAAATTTATCAAAAATCTACTGTTAATTAATTTTTGACCGCTAAACGATTCAGAAGCGCTTGTTGTAGGCGAGTTGGCACCGCTCTTTGCCGATTCTTTCATATAGGTTACGCCTAATTTTAGTTCTTTTGGAAATTTGGATTGAACTGCAGTCGGCGCGATCAAAACCCGATAGGAATAGGTAGTTTCAATTTGAGACGTAGGCCCAACATTTGAATTAAACATGATCACGCCGGTATCATAATTTATCGTGTAATCAAGATTTCTTACCAATTGTCTTGAATCAAGCTTGATGCTATCGGTATCAACCACAAGGGGGGATTTTTTTACTTTATAGGGCCCGCGGCTTCCGATCCCGGCAATTGACTCAACCTCGGTCGATATTTCATTGAATTTATATTCAACCGTAAGCGCCTCCTCGGAAGAAGGGAGAAACCTCGTTAAAAGCATTAGCTCCCCGGTATCGTAACGGATTGAATAGTCCTCGTTCTTTTTTAGCTTTGTACCCATAAAGGAAAGAACTTCGCTAAACTTAATTATTGGTATCTTTTTAAGCCGGTACCGTCCCGAAGCCTCCTCTTCCTGAATATCCGCTTCAATTGAGCCTGCCGACGGAAATTTTTCTTTTGCTTCTGCCATAAGCGGCTCAGCCACAGCTGGAGCTACGCCAAACTTTTCAGGATCGATCGTGAATCTGGATTGCAGTCCGATAAAATCCCTTTTTGAAAGGGTCGGAAAGAACATATCAAGGATATTCGTATATTCATAAGAATATTTAAAAACATCCGTTTGGTTCAAAATGTGATTAAAGATAACTTTTCCTTCAAAATAGTCGATCGTATAATCAACCCCCTTTCTAAGCGGAACATTGTTTAATTGGATCTGTTCAGAGCCTTCGACGATCGATCCGTGCCCCAAATTGTAGGGGCCGCTAGTATTATTTCCCATCTGCGTGGTTAATCCGAGAGTTTGGCTCTTTAATTTTGCGGAGGGGACGACCAAGACATCGTACCAGCTCTCTTTTGCGGTAAGCATTACGCCATTTAATGTTTTAGCACCGGAAACAAATTCATTTCCAGTGAAATTCGCGTTGATATCGCCAAAAGTAAGCTCATTATTAAAATATTTTACTTTTACATCATATCTTTCAGGGGTCTCCGGCTGCTGGTCGAGATCATACGTTACTCCCAAATTCTCCGACAGCTGGCCAATGATCTGCAACTGCAACCGCTCCTGCCAAGGACCGCCGGTCAATGTGGGGCTATAGCCTCCAAGCTGTGAAAGAGCGGTAAAATAATTCCTGGTCGGAGATGCATCGGCTTTTCGGTATTCCCATTTTTTAAAGCCGTTTATATCAAGCTGGGGATAGAGTTGCTGGGCAAAGGAAGAAGCGGCAAGTAAAAACAAAAAAAATATTCCAAGCAGCTTTTTCACAGGAGAAATTATATCATTTAGAGAATTTTTTTACTACAAGGATGGCATTGTGCCCGCCAAATCCAAATGAATTTGAGATGGCGGAATTTATCTTCATCTTTCGTGCGCTGTTTGGCACATAATCCAGGTCGCACTCCGGATCCGGGAATTCATAATTAATTGTTGGCGGAGCAATATCATTTACAACACTAAGCGTTGTTGCGACAAACTCAACCGCGCCCGACGCCCCTAATAAATGCCCGATCATCGATTTATTTGAACTTATCGCCAGTTTTTTTGCATGCTCGCCAAAGACGGTTTTGATCGCCATTGTTTCATATTTATCATTTAATTCAGTCGAGGTTCCGTGCGCGTTAACATAGTCGATATCTTCCGGTTTAAGCCCCGCATCTTTTAGGGCCGCTTTTATCCCTCTTCCCGCCCCTTCTCCTCCTGGCGCAGGAGCCGTAATATGGTTCGCATCTCCGCTGGCGCCGTAGCCGACAATTTCCGCATAAATATGCGCGCCGCGCGCGACCGCCGATTCCAGCGCTTCCAAAATAACTACCCCCGCTCCCTCACCCATAACAAAGCCGCTTCGTTCTTTGTCGAACGGACGGCTGGCATGTTTCGGGTCATCGTTTTTAGTTGAAAGGGCTCTTGCGGCACAAAAACTTGCAATACCAAGCGGCGTGATCGCAGCTTCAGTTCCGCCCGCCACCATAATATCGGCCGCCCCTCGCTGAATTGTTTTATACGCTTCTCCGATCGAATGCGTTCCGCTGGCACAGGCAGAGACCACGCAAAAATTTGGCCCTTTAGCACCAATGTGGATCGATGCAATTCCTGCCGCCATATCGGGGATCATGTAAGGAACCGTAAAAGCGCTAAGCTTTGTCGGTCCTTTGGTGTGTAAATTCCTTGCTTGTTCTTCGAGGATATCAAGTCCGCCAATACCAGACCCGATAACTACACCAATATTTGGTGCATTTTCAGGAGTAATAGTAAGATTTGCATCCTTTACCGCCATCTTTGATGCGGCAACGGCAAACTGAATGAACCTAACCAGCCTATTCGCTTCTTTTCTATCAAGATAAAGCGCGGGTTCAAAATCCTTAACTTCGGCGGCAATTTGGCAATCAAAGCCGGTCGTGTCAAAGCGAGTTATTTTATCAACGCCATTTTTCCCGGCAATCAAACTCTCCCAGAATGCTTCTTTTCCAGTCCCGATCGGAGAGACAACTCCAAGCCCGGTAATGACTACTCTTCTCACTGCTTCATTGCCTCCTCCGCCTCGCTAACAATTTCTTCAATGATCTTTTTCGCCGGCTTTATCGTTCGATCTTTTATTTTCCAGACATACTCTCCGGAAAATACAACACCGTGATCGACATCGCCCTTTTGAGAATTTACCAGCGCCTGGATGATGCAATATTTCAGTGAACACTTCTTTAAACAAAAATCACAGCCGACCGGCTTTGGCGCTTCATCTTTTAAGATCTTTTCGACAAACGCTGTCTTGATCGCCCTTCCCGGCATTCCGACCGGGGACTGAATAATGACAACATCATCCTTTGTTGCTCTTTGATAGACCGCTTTATATTCAGGAGAAGCAGCACACTCTTCCGCCAACACAAAACGCGTTGCCATCTGAACCCCGCTGGCCCCTAATTTTAGGGCTTTGACAACATCTCCGCCAAACATTATGCCGCCTGCGGCAATGACCGGCAATTTAACAGCCGCAAGAACTTCGGGGAAGATATCCCATATCGATCTGTCCGTTCCAAGATGGCCGCCGGCTTCTTTTCCTTCGACAATGATAGCTGCCGCCCCAAGCTTTTCAGCAGTTTGGGCAAGGCGGGCTGAAGAAACAATCGAAACGACCGGAGTATGGTTGTCATTTCCAAACTTAAAAACATCTCGGGAAAAACCAGCCCCCGTAATAATGAGATCGATTTTTTCCTGGATCGCGGTTTGAACAATTCCCCAAAACTCCCTCGCGGCATACATTATATTTATGCCAACTATTCCCCCACCCGCCAATTCCCTCGCAATACGGATCTCGCTGCGCAGCTCATCAAACGTCATGCCTGAAGCACCGATTATTCCTACGGCACCTGTTGCAGCCACTGCCCCAGCAAGAGCGCCGGTCGATATTCTGACCGCCATCCCCCCCTGAATGATCGGGATCTTTGCGGTCAACTTTCCTATTTTTAATTCGGGCAAACTCATTACTTTTTAGCGTGTTCCTTTACATAGTTGATCGTATCACCGATCGTTTTGATCTTTTCTGCATCCTCGTCCGGGATCTCAATGCTGAATGCTTCTTCTAATGCCATAACCAGCTCAACCGTATCTAAAGAATCCGCTCCTAAGTCATCAACAAAAGAAGATTCCTTTTTAATCTCTGTTTCACTGACACCTAATTGTTCAATAACTACTTTCTTAATGTCTTCATAGATCTTTTGCTCGTCCATAACTTCACCCCCCTTATTTAATTACATGTACATCCCGCCGTTAACGGCGATAACCTGCCCGGTAATATAGTCCGCTTCCGGACTTGCCAAAAATACCGCAGTATTTGCGATATCTTCCGGCTGGCCCAACTTCCCCATCGGGATCTGGGCCATCATCTTTTGTTTTACTTCTTCGGTCAATTTATCCGTCATCGCGGTCTGGATAAATCCAGGTGCTATGGCATTTGCCGTTACGTTTCGCGATGCAAGCTCTCTGGCGATCGTTTTTGTAAATCCGATCACCCCCGCTTTGCTGGCGGCATAGTTTGCTTGTCCAAAATTCCCCATCTGCCCAACTATGCTGGCTATGTTTATTATTTTACCGTAGCGCGCCTTCATCATCAAGATGGAAACTGTTTTTGTGCAGTTGAAAACACCTGTTAAATTTACATTTATTACCGCATCCCAGTCTTCTTTTTTCATTCTAATAAGAAGACCATCCTTGGTAATGCCGGCATTATTTACAAAAATATCGATCTTCCCAAAAGTCTTGGCCGCTTCGTTAATTACCGTTTCAACCTCCGTTGAATCCGCAACGTTTAACTTATAAGCCGCCGATCTTACGCCTAGCCCTTCGATCTCTTTTGCGGTTTGATTTGCCAAATCAATATTTACATCGGATATAATTACGTTCGCCCCTTCTTTGGCCATAGCGATCGCGATCGATTTGCCGATCCCCTGCGCAGAACCTGTAATAAAAGCAACTTTGTCTTTTAATTTCATCTTCACATCCTCCTTAGCCAAAAGTCGCGTCGGGCACGATCTTCCTTATCAACCCCGTCAAAACTTTCCCCGGACCTACTTCAATAAAATTCGTAATACCATCAGCCGCCATTTTCCTGATCGAGTCTTCCCATAATACTGGGGAAGTAACTTGTTTAACAAGCAGTTTTTTGATCTCCTCGCCTTTATAGACTTTCTCCGCCGTAACATTGGATATCACCGGAATTGTGATATCGTTAATTTTAATTTTATCCAACTCTACTGCTAATTTGTCTGCAGCCGATTGCATTAATGGGCAATGAAATGGAGCTGAAACCGCCAGAGGTATCACTTTCTTTACTCCCGCCAACTTCAATTTTTCGCCGGCGGCTTCAACGCTCGCCTTTTTACCGGAAATAACGACCTGGCCGGGAGAATTAAAATTAGCCGGCCAAACTCCGCCAATTTCGCTGCAAATATCTTGAATAACTTTTCTGTCGCCGCCCAAAAGAGCCGCCATCGCGCCCTCTCCGGAAGGAACAGCTTCCTGCATAAATTTTCCGCGAAGATTAACAAGCTTAACTCCATCTTCAAACGAGATCGCACCAGCCGCACAAAGAGCAGAGTATTCACCGAGACTGTGGCCGGCGAAAGCGAAAAGTTCGGAGTTAGGAGTTCGGAGA
>JBAYJF010000088.1:0-5493 GCA_041665245.1 Candidatus Margulisiibacteriota bacterium
CATCGCGCATCATCCTGTGCGCAGCCGGGACGATCTTTTGTTTCCAGTTCTCGCCGTTAACCATATAGGGCAAGCGCACCTGAAAATCAACAGCCGGGTTCATGCTCAGAGAGTAGGAATTATCGGGAATGAAATTCTGCTCCATAGGCGCGCCGCGCGTAAGGTCGAATGTCGCGAGGGTGATCGTGTGTATATTCCTGTTATTTATGATATATCGCGCCATGCGTTCACGCGCTTCATCGGTCTCACCCGGAAACCCGACGAGTATAAAACAAAAATTCAATATACCCGCCTTGGCAGACAGCTCAAGCACTTCGTCGGAACATGACGCGGTCGTCTTTTTATTCATGTTTTTAAGGATAGCGGGGTCGTTCGATTCCAGCCCCCAATGTATCTTCCTGCATCCCCCGCGGTACAACTGCTCCATCGCTCCGGGCTGTGCAAACGCTTTTTCAAGCCTCGCGAAAGTCTCCCATTTTACATCGAGACCCTTCTCTTCTATCAAGCGAGATACCGCAGATAATAACGAAGGTGATGATGTGTCCTCCATAAATTTAAAAAATGTGGCCTTCTTCCCGTATTTTGACAATGTGTGCTTCTGGATCCTCTCTATATCGTTAGTAACATCCTCGGCTTTTCTCATCCGGTAGTAATTCGAACCGAATGGAATGGCGCAAAATTCGCATTGTCCGTAGCATCCTCTAGTCGTCTGCAGCGGGATCAGCATGTCCGGAAAAAAGTAATCATTAAAATTAATATCTTCAAAATCCGAGAGAGGGATATCGTCCGACGACGGGGCTTTCTTCTTCCGGTCGATAAGTCCGTTTTTTGTACTAACCTCGATTACGTTTCCAAAATCGACCTTTTCGCCCTTAATGATCTTCCGGTGAATATCCAATAGCCCCTCTTCCCCATCCCAGAGGACCAGGTAATCATAATATTCAGAAAGACCTTCATGGGCCGTCATGGTGTTGTAGCAGCGAGTTATCATCTGGCCGCCCATCACGATCTTTACAGAAGGAAGCCTCTTGCGCAAAATATTGGCTAAAGTGAAAGCCGATACGATCTGGTCCTGGAATGTAACTGCAATACCTACGATCTTAGCCCCGCTGTCTTTGATATATTTGTCGACAAATTGCTCATAAAAATCTATGAATGGGTTTGCAGTCCTATCCTCAAGCGAGGCTATGACGCTGTCAAACCGCGTTCTGTCATATTTTAAGTTCGCGTACCGCAAACCGATAGCCAGAGAGCTGAATTTTTTGCTCTTCTCCCAAAGTCTTTTCTCTATATCATTATAGAACGACAGGATGCTGATGGGATTCTCAAAACACTGTTCCATGGATATCTTAAATTCATTTCCCTTTGTGAAGCCCAAAAAATAATGATAGAATAGGATATTGCTGTCGATGATCTTCGTTTTGAACCCATGGGTATTTAAATAACCTTTTAAAAGCGGCAGGTTGGCCTGAGGATGCAACGGGCTCGATATCGGTGTATTAACCAGTATACTGTCTATCATATTTTCCTCTCTATCTCGCTATTACTTAGCGGCTATAATGTCAAAGCTTGCGCTTTTTTCCTCACCCGCATAAGGGTAGTGCCTCATAGCGAATTTTTCCTCAATAAATTTTATATTGAAACGTTTATATAAAGCGCGGATTTCTTCAGGATTTGAGAAATGCACCAACGGAACATCAGCGAAAGCATAGCCGCCCATGCCTTTAAAGGTCCCGGTCTCGACCTTTACCCCATTATTGCACCGCGAATCTTTATTTGAAAAAAAGTGAATGGATATCATCATGCCTCCGCTCTTTAGCATGCGATACGATTCGCCGATAACTTTTTTTATATCCTTAAGCACATTATGCGTTATCGACCCCCTATCTAATATCAGATCGAAGAAACCGCTCTTAAAAGGGAGAGGCTGTTCACAGAAATTACCGCAGATGATCTCGCTTTTAATATTTTTGAACTTTGTCAATCGATCCCGCGCTATAGAAGACGCGGTGGATGACGCCTCGATGCCGTATACGTTCATCCCAAGCCCCGCGAAATACACAAGGTTGTTCCCGGTGCCTGATCCAAGTTCCAGAACATTCATGCCTTTTACCTTGCTATGTTGTGAAAGAAAATATCTGTTCGTATAATAATAGACCTCGCCCCACGTATATTTGTTATGCTGCTTACCCTTCCCGTATATGTCAGATTCCCATATAGCGAGATCGTTTAATATTTTTTTATTGTTCTTTACAGCACCCGCCATTGCAGTTTTCATAACTCTCCCGTTAGGTTTTTATATCCTGCGAAAAGATATCATGAGACAATTTAAGCAGTTTTCTTTCTTCCATTTTTTTAATAAATCCAAGCATTATATCAAACGGCACTCCATACTTAATGGCAATATCTGATATCCTATGACGTCCGTCTAAATATCTGAAACCGCCAAAAAGAAACGCGTACATCCCTTCAGGAGCGCTCGTATTATCCATTGCTATGTTGGAAGAATAATCATTAGCGTTAAAATATAACCCTATGTCAGGGTTTGATAGACATGGAAAACCGTGAAAATTACGCATTACATAACAATCCATCTCTATCATATCTATTATTTTTTTCATGATCCCGTGAGCCTCGTTCAGCTGGCGCTCATCAATAAGATCCATATTATCAAGGCTTGTATGATACTCGCGGTACATCCGGCCTTTCGATCTAGCTCTCATGATCGACACGAACGGCACTTCTATTCCCGGACTTTCAAAAACGATCTCATCGTTTCCAGCGCCGGTAAGATACGGCAGAATATCATATTTCTTAAACGCCGAACTGAAAACTGCCTCCGATATTTTATCGATATACGCATTGCCGAAAAAAGACGTCTGCAGCTGCAGCTTCAAACCGGTAGAAAGCATTTCGGCAAATATGCCCATCTTCAGGTTTGAGGTATCCTGAAAACGGCTTAAGTACGCTACGGACCCCAAGAATTCCTGAACCACCAGGAACGTATATGAATAATAGGTATCTCTTTTTGCTATGCTCTGCATCAACGCCAACTCAGCAACCACTCCGCTTAGCCCGTCATTAGCTTGGCCAGGGTGATCCAGGTGTGCTACCAATAATATAGTATCGTTCGTCTTGCCTTTCTTATGGAACTCCGCAACCTTCATCGCGCCCTTCTCGAAAATGGTATCGACCTTGACCTCATATCTTCCGTCTTTCTTAAAGCGCTTAAGTTCGTTGTAGCTTACGCAGAATTTCCAGTCCTTTTCCCACGGGCGGTATTGCAGCTTATGGTAATTTGGAATGCCCTCAGGTACTTTTTCATTCCAGAAAAGGCGCTTTTTCAATTCAGAGAAATCGAGTATGCCCTCAAAAGGGGCCGAATAGCTTGCAAGGCGCATCGGATGGTCTTTCGCGTCCACAATCACCTTTCCAGTCCCGACATCTTTAATATAAGCCTTTCTGACCGTATATTTATCGGGTATCACCCAATTCCAATACGTTTCACCGCTTTTAAATTCATGTATCGTGAAATCTAAATAATCTTTTAGATACTGCAGGCAATAATCGTAATCGTCGCATACGATCGTCCGGTCCTTAAGATAAAGATCGGAGATGATGCGCTTCATATCATTTCCGGTGATCACTTTTTTATGCATATTATATACTTTCTCCCGTTTATCTTACCAGGCCCCAGCCTACAGGCGTCCCTTTTTTAATATATCGGGACGCTTTTCTACCCAGCACAGCATCATAATGTTTTGGCTTCAATCCGTTGCCCGGGCGTATGATACGAATATTCGCGTCAGAAAATACCTCATTTTTTCTGATATCCCTGACAACATAAACGGAACGCCTTAACCTTGCGGACGCTTCTTCTCTTTTAGTGGCTCCATAGCGCACTTTACCCAAAGCCCGCCATGTTTTATATGTCTCATCTATAAGTAAACGCATCTCGGCCGGTTCCATAGAAAAAGCGGCGTCGACCCCACCCTTTGTCCGGGAAACGGTAAAGTGCTTCTCTATGATCGTCGCGCCCAATGCCACACCCGCTATACTAACAGTGCAGCCAACCGTATGGTCTGACAACCCTACTTCGGTGCCGAAACGCTGCCTCAAATGAGGTATAGTTAAGAGATTTGCATCTTCCGCAGCTGCCGGATAGGCACTCGTACATTTCAAAAGTATGATGTCCTTACACTTAGCTTTGCGCGCAGTCCTCACGGCTTCATCGATCTCTTCTATCGTAGCCATTCCTGTAGATATAATAAGCGGCTTTCCGGTTGAAGCGGCCCTGCGTATTAAAGGCAGGTGGTTATTTTCAAATGATGCAATTTTATAAGCCGGCACATTCATCCGCTCAAGCTGATCGACCGCCTTTTCGTCAAATGGCGAACTGAAACATATTAGCCCTAGTTTACGACAACGATCAAAGATAGGCTTGTGCCATTCCCATGGTGTGCTGGCTTTCTCATAAAGATCATACAAGGATTGGCCTTTCCATAAGTCAAGCTTCTTATCAATAAGAAACTCTCGTCTTTTAATATCGATGGTGATCGAATCGGCCGTATACGTCTGCAGCTTCAATGCATGGGCTCCGGATTTAGCGGCTGCATCAACTATAGCCAATGCGGCTTTAAGCGACTGATTATGGTTACCGGACATCTCTGCCACAATAAACGGAGGGCAGTCTATCCCTATTTTCCTATTCCCTATCGCGATATTACCCATATCACACTATGCCTTTCCTGATTTTTTTTAGATCAAGAGAGTATTCAATAGCCTTAACATCTTTGACACTTGTAATGCCGTTATTTCCAAAACCCGCATTCTCAAAAAAACCCCTGGAAGGAATATTATCCTTTTTTACGAATGCCTTGATAAATCTCACGGAAGGCGATCTTTCCATTACATGACTCAATGCCTTATCCATAAAGACTCTTCCTACCCCTGACCCCCTGTAGCATTCCGCGATACTTAAATTAACTACCATACCGCTATCATTCTTATCAAACCTGATCTGCCCCAGAAATTTACCTTTTAACCTTGCTATCAAGAAAAGACAATTATCGTCCTCGATTTTGCCCCTGAACCAGCCCTTATGCTCATCTAGGCCGATCTTCTCTGTATTAAAAGACCTGCTCCTTATCTCTCTATCATTTGATAACTTATAAACATCCATCAGGTCTCCGGGACCGGCATTCTTTACTACAAGATTCTCTTTAAGATATCTTTCGATGCATACCTTGGCGATCCTCACAGCGCCAAGTCCGTCAACCGTTTCCTTTCCTGCAAGAGACATTCTTTTTCTGGTATTTACATTTTGCAGACCGCAAACGCATTTTTTTATGCTTCTCTTCAGAAAACGGCTGTTCCATTTACCGGCATACTTAACAACTCCAGCGCGAACCAAGCCAACAATGTTATTTAGCTGATTATCTGCAACCAAAACTGATATAGTCGGCACTCCGGTCATTGCCAGTTCATACAAGG
>JBAYJF010000089.1:0-5386 GCA_041665245.1 Candidatus Margulisiibacteriota bacterium
TATTTTCAGCTGGCGGCGGCGTATGGGCTTGATGCTGCGATCATTGACGTGACGGACCCTGAAATGCAGAAAGTGTTAAAAGGGATTAGAACGGATAAGAAAGGATTAGAAAGGAAGAGTAGGGAATTGTTGCTAGAAGAATTTAAAGCTGAAGTAGAAAAAGCACGAAGGTCCGGGAAGCCGCCGGAGAAAAGAAGAGAGGCAGCAATAAAAGAACTAAAATTTGTGAACCTAAAAGATATCGAGAACGTTGTGATCGATGGGGATGCGCAGGCTGTTCAAATATTAGTAAAACAAGCGCTGGAGAAAAAAGTAAACCCGCAAAAGATCATTGATCAGGGGCTTATTAAAGGTATGGAAGTTGTTGGCAAAAAATTTAATCGCAAGGAATATTTTTTGCCCCAAGTAATTGAATCGGCAGAAGCGATGGCCAAAGGCTTTGAACTCTGCAAAGAAAAACTTCCCAAGGGGAAAACGAAATCGGCTGGCAAAATTATTTTGGCAACTGTTAAAGGCGATATTCATGATATTGGGAAGAATATTCTTAAAATGATGCTGGAAAATCACGGTTTCCAGGTTATTGATCTTGGAAAAGACGTTTCATCTGAAGAGATCCTGGCCGCGGCGAAGAAAGAAAAACCAAATTTGATCGCTCTCTCGGCTCTTCTTACAACAACAATGCTTGAGATGAAGGTTGTGGGGGAAGAATTGAAAAAGGCTGGATTAAACATTCCTCTGTTGGTCGGTGGTGCAGTTGTGACCAAAGGTTACGCGGATAAGATCGATGCTACATATGGGATCGATGCGGTGGATGCGGTTAGTTTGGTTAAAAAGATAATAAAATCAGCGAAGAAATAAATAGTAGGAGAAATAAAATGGCAGAACAAGAGATCCAGATCCAATTAGACGAACAGATGATGAAAGGGGTCTATGCGAATTTAGCCGTGATCTCGCACAACGAAAATGAATTTATAACCGATTTTATTTTTATCCATCCCCCGCAGGGGAAAGTTGTTTCAAGGGTTATCTTTTCCCCCAGCCATGCCAAAAGGCTTCTAAATGCTTTGACGGACAACGTAAAACAATATGAAAAAATGTTTGGAAAGATCCCCGAACCAAAGCAGCCCCCGCCACCAACCCCGGGAATAGGGATCCAGCTTTCAAAAAACTAATTCTTGTTGAAGGATTGGTTTGTTCGTGGTAATATGTCTGAGTAATCACACAAATCACACATTTCACACAGGGAGGGATTTAAGTGAAGCATCCGATGTTTGACGGGCAGTGCTGCGATTTTGCTACGGTGGGGGAAAGGGGCCAGGTGGTAATTCCTGCTTGCGTGCGTAAAGTGATGGGAATAAAGCCCGGTGACCAGGTATTTGTTCTAAGCGGAATGAAGGGGATGAGTGCGATCCTGATCAATGCAAAACACATTAAAAAAATGGTCTCAAATATGCATAAATCGATTGAATTAGTTGAAAAGAAACTACTACGAAAAGTGTGATCATTCTGTTACAATAGGAAGGAAAAAATGAGAAATAAATTAATTACCCTGTTTTTTGTCCTGCTTCTTTTTGGGAGCTCTTTTGGATTGACCGTCCAGGAAAGCATCGATCTAGCGCTGAAACAAAATCCTACGGTCCTTGCTAATAAAAAGAAAGTAGATGCGGCGGATGCGAAGTTTAGGCAGGCAGTTGGAACTTTTGCTCCCACAATTAAAATTGACGGAAATTTAGGTAGAAATTATTCCCAGCCAGCTATCTTTCCGATCACTGTTACAACCACGGCTGGATCTACTTCGCAAAACTTTATCATGGGGGTTGATGAATCTGCCGATCTGAAGGGCCTTTTTGCTTCTTTTACACAGCCTCTTTTTGTTGCGGGGCTATTTCCGGGATTAAAGATAGCTCAAAAAAATGCAGATATTGTCAGGGAAGATTATCGCAAAACGGTCTTGGATACGACCTTTAATACTACAAAAGCTTATTACGGCGTCCTGTTGGCGAAAAAAATGTACGATCTTTCTGTTCAATCAAAGGAAATGGCGAGATCGCATCTTAATCAAATTAAAGCTCTTTTTTCAGCAGGGGTCTCAACAAAAGCCGATCTTTTAAGGACAGAGGTTCTGCTGGCTAACTCCGAAGTAGCGCAAACCAAAGCTATGAATTCGTTTGAGATCGCCCAGAATACATTTAATAACGCGGTCGGGAACGACCTGGGTGAAAAGGTTTCAGTTGAAGACATCGTGATCAATACCAAGATCCCTAGTTTTCCAACATATGACGAGCTGCTTAATATTGCTTTTCTAAACCGTCCGGATTGGAAGCAATTTGTTCTTTCCGAGCAGATGGGCGAAGAAAATCTAGCTCTTGCAAGAACCGCTTATTTGCCAAGCGTTGTTTTGAGCGGAAAGACCGGCAACCAATCAACGAATTATTCAATAATAAAGTCGACCGTCTCCTCATGGCAAGTAGCCGGCGCGGCCTCATGGACGCTCTTTGACGGCTTTGGGATCCAAAATAAGATCAATGAAGCGGCCGCCAATCTTGAAGCTCAAAAGGCTGGCGAAGAAGCGACAAAAAATGCGATCAAGCTTGATGTCAGAAATACTTATTTTAGCCTTAAAAGCGCGCTTGATACGATCGATTCCAACAAAAAAGCGGTCGAATCGGCGCAAGAAAACTATAAAGTTTCGGACTTAAGATATAATTCGGGGGTTGGAACAAACCTTGAAGTGATGGATGCTCAAGTCGCTCTAACATCGGCGCAAATAAATTATGCACAAGCGATCTTTGATCTTGAGATCGCGAAAGCAAAGATCAACAACGTGGTTGGGGCCAAATATTTCCAATAGGAGTAATAAATAAATGAAAACAGATAATAAATGGGTTCGCATAGGGATCGGGATCGTTGCGCTTATAATAATATATTTTGTTTTTAAATATATTAATGGAAATCCTATTCCAATTAAATCCGCGTTGGTCTCTCGAGGTCCGCTGGAACAGGTCGTCTCCGCAAGTGGCGTGGTGGATGCTCCGGTTTATGAGCTAAGTGCGAAAATGGGTGGAAGGATCGCAGATCTTAAAGTGAAGGAGGGGGGTTGGGTGGAAAAAGGGGCGCTTCTTGCGACTTTCGATAATTACGACCAGGCGCGCAACGAATATTTACGAGCGCGGCAGCTATTTAACGACGGAGCCGCCAGCCAGCAGGCGCTGGATGCCGCTAAAACCAATCTTGATTCTGCCAGGATAATTGCCCCTCAAGCTGGAGTTGTTGCAAAGATAAACTACGACGAAGGAGAGACCGTGGTTCCCGGTTCATATGCGGTTGTTGTCGTGAACTATGACAAGTCCTGGGTTGAAGCACAAATTGATGAAATTGATATTGCCGGTGTTAAGATCGGGGATAAAGTAAAAGTAACTTCCGATGTTTATCCGGACAAGACCTTTGAAGGAGAACTTTATTGGATCGCGCCCCTGGCGGAACTCCGAAAAGTCGGAGGTCGGGTAAAGATGGATGAAGAATCATATGTTTTTCCATGTAAAATTAAATTTTTAGGCAAACACGATGAACTTAAGGTTAATATGTCGGTAAATGTCGAGATCGTGACCAAGAAGACGGCCGAGGCTGTGATCGTTCCCCGCGAAGCCTTGATGAGTACAGATGATACTTTTTCGGTTTTTGCGGTAAAAGGGGGACGGGTCTACCAGAACAATATCCAGGTAGGGATCCGCTCTTATTCCAGCATTGAAGTCGTTTCCGGGTTGAAGGAAGGCGATATTGTTGCAATAACAAATATATTGAAATTAAAAGACAAAGCGAGAATCAGCATTGAAAAATAATGTCGTCGTCCAGGTTAAAGAAGTAAAAAAGATCTACCGGATGGGTGAGGTTGAAGTGGCTGCCCTGCAGAATATCAGTCTGGAGGTAAAAAAGGGCGAATTTGTTTCTATGATGGGGCCTTCCGGCTGCGGCAAGTCCACTTTAATGCATATTGTCGGCTGCCTTGACCGTCCCACCAGCGGGCATGTTCTTTTGGACGATGTCGATATCGATGAGCTTGATGATGACCGCCTGGCGGATATCCGCAACAAAAAAGTCGGGTTTGTTTTTCAAACCTTCAATCTCTTGCCCAAACTTAATGCGGTTGAAAACATTGAACTTCCATTAATATATGCCGGAATGAGCTTTGAGGCGCGGAGAAAGAAAGCGATCGAATTATTGGCCATGGTCGGGCTTGAAAAACGGGCCTACCATAAGCCGACGGAGCTCTCCGGCGGACAGAGCCAAAGGATCGCTATTGCCAGAGCCTTGGCGAACAATCCTTCTATTATTTTGGCCGATGAACCGACCGGGAACCTGGATTCAAAAAGCGGGGCCGACATTATCCATTTATTTAAAGAACTGAATAGCCAGGGAATTACCCTGATCATCGTTACCCACGACCAGGAGATCGCAGACCAGAGCAAAAGGATCGTCCGCTTGAAAGACGGGTTAATTGTTTCTGATGATACTTTATGAGTTTCTTGATCGAACCATTTAAACTTGCCTTAAAATCAATATTATCCAATAAACTCCGTTCCATATTGACCACAATGGGTGTGGTGATCGGTGTTTCAGCGGTCATTACTTTAGTTTCGATGGGGGAAGGGGCAAAAAGCTATGTTCTCAACCAGGTTAAAGGGTGGGGGATGGGAGCCAACTCGCTTGAGATCCACCCCGGCAAAGAAGAAATGGCCATGCCGGAGCTTACCATAACTTATGAAGACACGGTCGCGCTGCGGGAAAAAGTAAAAGAAATTGTCTATCTTGTCCCTGAAATTGTCGGTAAAGGGAATCTTAAATATGGAAGAAAAGAGTACACGCCCGCTTTTACTATGGGCACATCTCCTGACTATCCGCTGGCGATCAATCAAAAGGTCGTTGACGGAAGATTTTATTCCAATGCCGAAGAGAATTCAAGAAAGCATGTTGTTGTCCTGGGTAAAACTGTTGCCAGAAAATTATTCGGCGAAGCGTCGCCTGTCGGAGAAACGATAAAGATCAATGGGAGCGGATTTAGGGTCATTGGTATCCTTGAAGAGAAGGGCTCTATGCTCACCTATGATATGGATGACATGGCGCTCATTCCGACTACCGTTGCGATCGGCGTGCTGGGGACGGATAAGATCTGGGAGATCCTTCTAACCCTTGGTTCGGAAAAACAGATCGACTTGGCCAGGGAAGGGATAACCAGGCTTTTGACCTATCGGCACAAAAAAGAAGATTTTCATATGCATACCCAGCAGGGCTTGATCGATATTGTGAACAATATTTTAAATGCGCTGACCGGCATCGTTAGTGCGATCGCTGCGATCTCTCTGCTTGTCGGGGGGATCGGGATCATGAA
>JBAYJF010000090.1:0-5280 GCA_041665245.1 Candidatus Margulisiibacteriota bacterium
CAACTGCGATCTATCAGAAACTGCCGGCTAGCTTCTCATTAAAAGCAATGGACGAATCGATCGCTGCCGCCAAAAGCAGCAACCTTTTTCCTGCCGAAAAAATGGATGACGCTATCGGCCATATCAAATGGCTCGTAGAATCAAATTATGAAGTTTTTTTTCCTCATGGCCAGCTGATCTCGGAGCGTGTAATTTTCCCTCTTTCGCAAAACGAAAGCAACGGTGTAGAAGATGCGCGTTTTGTCCGATTTATCGATGATAATGGTGATTTCTCATATTGGGCGACTTATACCGCCTATAACGGCCGGGAAATATTGCCGCAATTGATCGAAACAAAAGATTTCCATCATTTCAAGATCTCGACCCTCAACGGCCCCATGGCCCACAATAAGGGGATGGCCCTTTTCCCACGAAGGATCAACGGAAAATTTGCCATGATCACGCGCAGCGACGGAGAAAATCTTTATTTAAGCTATTCCGATAACATCCACTTCTGGTTTGAAGGGGTTAAAATTGAAGAGCCGAAAAACCCCTGGGAACTGGTCCAGATCGGCAATTGCGGATCGCCGCTCGAAACAAAAAAAGGTTGGCTCCTGCTGACGCACGGGGTCGGCCCGATGCGCAAATACTGCATCGGCGTTTCACTTTTAGATCTGAAAGATCCATCTAAGATAATTGGCCGGCTGGAAGAGCCGCTACTCATGCCGCGGGAAGGAGAACGCGAAGGCTATGTCCCGAATGTGGTTTACAGTTGCGGAGCAATTATTCTGAACGGTGAATTGATCATCCCCTACGCTATATCCGACTCCGAATCGCATGTCGCCAGTATTCCGGTGGATGAACTGCTCGAGAAACTTTTGAAATAGAGCTAAGCCAAACTTGCAATCTCATACTCTTCTATCATTGCAAGCAGGGCCATCAGGAAAGAAACCGTGCTCTCCCCTCCCTGGTTCAAGCTGACCCCTTCGGGCATCAAGCCATCTGCGCACCCTTTGGTCTCGTGATCGTATAAAGACATACCCATATCATTCTCACCAAGGAACCAGCCGAACGCCTGCCGCATTTTCTTTAAATATTGTTTGTCTTCGGTAACGCGATACGCCGATTGATAAGCTAAGACCATTGCCGCCGCGTCGATCGGCTGCTGGTCATACTTTGCTTTTGCTTCGCCTCTTTTATACCAGCCGCGGGAGCCGACAATGGAGAGCCGGCCGTTTTGGGTGATCGTTTTTTCTAAAAATTCCAAGGTTGCCTTGGCGATCTTCAAATATTTTTCCTCGCGGAGGATCGAATACGTTTGAAACAGCGCCATGGGCATGATCCCGTTATCGTAACAGATGATATCCTCGAACCATTGCCAATTCTCATCGGAAACATCTTTATACAGATCACATAAAAAGTCGGCGCATTCACGCAGTTTTGCAGTGACGCTTTCATCGCCCTGATAACAGCGCAGATAAGAAACTAAACCGAGCATGGCCAGTGCTTTTCCGCGCAGATTCAATCCCTGGACATTCGGCAAAGCTTTTTGAAAACACTCAAAGGCCAATGACCGGTAGGCATTTCGCGGAGGACGCCAGATTATATAGCCCAGCGCCCAAAGAGCCCGGCCAAAAGCATCGTCGGAACCTGTTTCATCAAGAAAATGCCGCTGGTAATCGATAAAATTCCGAAAGCGTCCGTCTGGATTTTGCATAAAATGCGTAAAGCTGAAATAAGTTGAGACCAATTCTTTGGCATCTTCGCCGCGCAAAAGAAAAAAGGCCCAGGCGCAAAGCATTAGCGCGCGAGAATTATCATCAAGGCAGTAGCCGGTATGCCGATCAGGAACAATATATTTTGCATGCTGGATCAAACCTGTATCGTCGGTCAATCGCTTTAAATGCGACAGATCAAACGGCGGCTCGCGCAGCAGCAGTGCGGGAGTTTTAAGCGTTAAAGTTCTTTTCGCTCCGGTAGCCGCTGTTTTCTTGAATATTTCCAGATATTTTTCCGCGACTTTTTCCCAGCGCATCTGCCGCCCGAATTTATAGGTTTTATCGCGCAGCGACTTAAGTTTTGTTTTATTCAACAACAGGTCGCGCAAAGAAGAAGCCAAAGCATCGGTATCGCCAAAATCGTACAAGCGCCCTCTTCCACCTTCGAGCATCTCCTTGGCGTACCAATATGGGGTAGAGATAATGGCATTTCCCGCTCCGATCGCATAAGACAAAGTTCCGCTGACGATCTGCGCTTCGTTCAAATACGGGGTGATATAAATATCCGCCGCCATAAGCCAGGCATAAAGCTCTTCAAGGCTTACAAAACGATTATCGAAGATCACATGCTCCTGCAGGCCCAATTCCTCGACCAGCGATACCAAACTGGATCGATATTTTTCTCCGTACTCTTTCAAAACATTGGGATGCGTTTTTCCCAGGACAACATAGATCAACTGGGGAAATTCCCGGACAATTTTTGGAAGGGCTTTAATGACCGTCTCGATCCCCTTGTTCGGGCTAAGCAACCCAAAGGTCAACAGGGTCTGTTTTCCTTCCACTTTAAAACGTTTTTTATAACGGTTGTTATCAAGCGAAGTAAAATCGGGCGTTCCGTGATAAAGCGTTTTGATCTTCTCGAGCGGGACGGCATAGATCTCTTGCAATAAGGTTACAGCAAGCTCGCTCATAACGACCAGATAGCTAGCCCGCTGGGCCATCTCCTGAATGATCTTTTTCTGGTTGGGGGTCGGATTTTTCAGCACCGTATGCAGAACAACAACAACCGGCACGCTAAGACTTGAGATCAGGGAAAGAATATATATCCCATCCCACCCCCCATAGATCCCATATTCATGCTGGACGCAAACCACATCGGCATTGCTGGCATTTATAAAGTTAGCCGCCTCAAAATAATCTTTCTGCTGCGTTTGCTGAAGAATAAATTCAACACGACGAGGATAGGCATAGCCCTTTTTTGTATCGTTAACCGCGACCGCAAATACGCTGGAGCGGGGCGAAAGAAGCTTAGCCGTCGCTTCGCAAAGATCGGTATTAAAAGTTGCGATCCCGCAAATGCGCGGAGAATAATTTCCGACAAAAGCGATATTGAGTGCGGTCTTTGGCTTGGTCTTGGTCATAACCCCACTCTACCCGATATCATTTCGCGTTGCAATAAGGTTGCTGGTTTATTACAGGATCTTAATTTAATGCATTTTTCAATTTGAAACAAAAAGTGGCTTAAGGCTTATCTCCGTCCAGTCCTGCAAACCGCGAATGTTCAACCAAATTTTTAGCTCTTTGGGAGCCGCGACGATCGAATAATATGTTTTGAAAGCCCCTTTTTCCGGAAAGGTCGGTCCGCCTTCCGGGATCGTGGTTGAAAAAAACTTCCGCATTTTAGCCGCATCGATCTGCCCCCGATATTTTTTACCAAGCGCCAATAGGTTGTTGGTCCGCTCTTTTGTAAATCCTCCATTTTGACCATCCGGAATATAGGTCATCGTCTTCCAAGTTGGATCAGTAAAATTATTGGCGGAAGCAACCAACCCCTTTTTATCATCGATCCGCTCCCTATAGTCCGTCGTTGTCCATTCAAAGCAGGCCCCCTGTTTTGCATCGGCAGCGTTGATCAACAATCCCCCTTGCGCGCGAACACCGTCAAAAAAACCTTCGATCTGCTTGAAAAAAGTTGAGTCAAGCAGCATCGACATCAGCGCCGAGTTGGAATTGATCCGATTCTTGGCAGAGGTAGAATCACACATCCCACCGTTTTGCAGATCATAAAATAGGCCGGATTGATTCATCCCCGACTGCCACATAACTTGTCCGAGATAATTAATATCCGCCACTCCCTGCCCGTATCCGGTCGGATTAAACACCGCGACCGTTAAGAATTTCTGGTAGGGCTCGAGAACTTTTGTTCCAAGGTCCCAGTTTCGCCCGATAACAGTCGAACCATTTTTTGAATATTGATCCCAGGCGATCATCCCCGAACAAGCGCCTCCGGTCGATAATAAAGCGGCAAGCGCTTCGGTAAAGATCAATTGTTTTTCTGCACCCAGGCCGGAGGTCTCTCCCATTCCTCTGACCCATTCTCTGACATAAAAGGGGGCCTGCTCCATTCCGACTTTTGCATCGGCTAGCACTTCCTTATATGGAGCCTTCGGAGTTCCTATCCCCGTCTTCTTTATCATCATGTCGTAAAATTCTTTAAAATCGCTCTTTAGCAGGCCCCCGTATTGGCGGCCCATCTGGTGAAAATCACCCTTCATGACCGCAACATTAATTTTTCCGGCTTTGTAAAGCTTCCCGCCCTCAAACTCAGAAACAAGCTTCAATTCCTCCGCGCAAACGATCGAAACACAAAAACATACGGCCAAAACGATCCCAAATAATTTTTTCATTTTACCCCTCTTTTTGATTTATTTTCGAGGTTATTATATCAGCGCCGCAAAAATAGTCAAATAATCGACGTGCAAGGCCAATATTACAATTGCTATTTACCACAAAATAATTTACAATAACCTCAAATAATGAAGATCAACCTGTCGATAATTCTATCCGTGATCCTTCTTTGCATAGTCCTATACGGCATTACCGTTTTTGCGGGAAACTTATTGGGACTAAACGAAGATAACAAAGGCTTTATAAAAATTAGCGGCCGGATCGAAGGGATAGAGTATCATGCGGCAGCCAAAGTTGCCGGCAAAGTTGCCTCCCTTTCTGTCGAAGAAGGCCAAGCGGTAACTGCCGGTGAGCAGATCGCGGTGATAGATTCCCCCCAGCTAAATTCGATCATGAACCAGGCAAAAGCATATATTCGTAAGACCGAACTGAATTTAAATCTCGCAGAAAAAGAGCTTGAGCGAGCCGACCAGCTGGAACAAGACAATGCCATCGAAAAACAAAATTACGACATAATTGAAGGAAGATATCTTGTAGCAAAACAAGACTTCCTGGCGGCCAAGAATGAATTACAAAAACTGACAGCTGACCTTGCAGACACTATAATAATCGCCCCAATTTCTGGAAAGATCGTTACAAAAATCGTTCAGGCGGGAGAAGTGGTCGGGGTCGGCGTACCGCTGGTCACGATCATAAATATGGACGACCTCTTCCTAAAAGCTTTTCTCCCCACAGAAATTGCTGGCAAAGTTTCTTTAAAAGATGAGGCAAGGATCTACCCGGATGCTTATCCCAAAGAAGCTTTTAACGCCTATGTAAATAAAATATCCGAGAAAGCGGAATTTACGCCCAAAAATGTGGAGACCAAAAGCCAGCGGGCAAATATGGTCTTTGA
>JBAYJF010000091.1:0-5236 GCA_041665245.1 Candidatus Margulisiibacteriota bacterium
TATATATCTGAACGGCAATTACGATCCCCGCGAGGTCGATGAGAAGATGGGAGTATTTATCGATGAGTACGTACCCTTCCATCCCGACTATCTCCATATGAAGGTAGCGCCTTTTTCGACAGCAGAGGATTATTATCCCGGGATCCGCAGGTTCTTCGACCACATAGAAAAGGTCTCCGGCGCCCATATCGTCATTGCGGCTCATCCCCGTTCGGATTATGCTAAATATCCGGATTTTTTCGGGGGCAGGCCGATAATAAAGGACAAGACCGTGGACTTGATAAAAAGATCGGCTTTTGTGGTCACTCACTGCAGCACTGCCGCCAATTTTGCTATATTGGAAAACAAGCCGCTTATCTTTATAACGACCGACAGCCTAGAGAAAAGCATGCAGGGCGGTTGGATACAGTCTATGGCGGCCTGGGCAGGGAGAAACGTAATAAACTGCGATAGATTCCGCGATATAGATCTAAAAAAAGAGATGACCGTAGATGAAGCGGCGTACAGGACATATAAGAACGCGTTTATTAAAAAGAACGGTACTGAAGACCTGCCCTTCTGGCAGTTATTTTCCGAGCGTATCAAGAATATGGCCATAAAAATTGATGACACGCTGAACGTATCATAAAATGGAAAGAATTTGACCATGCTGATGAAAGATAGAATAAAGCGTTACATGCGCGCAGTTTTTTTTAATGATATCATGGCTTTCCCTTACGTGGATGTAGACGTTTCCGTTCAGAAGGAGCGGGATTACATAGATTGGATCTATTCAGATATAGTTGGCCTTGTCGAGGAATTAGTCAAAGAAAATGCCATCCTCGATTCCGCATTCATCAAGGGCATGAACGTCACTTTTAAGACAAATAGGTTCGATGCGTTATTAAGAAAATTTATCGGCGACTATTTGGTAAAATTATTTAGGGTCATAGATTATTATTCACGGCATGAGGAGGGCGCGAAGAAGCTGCTTGTTTTAGAGGACGATCCAGTAAACAGGTTTGCTGTAAAAAAATATTCAGAAAGGTTCAAGGCGGCTCCGAGGGTACGATGGGTCAAGCGCGGGCATGTGTTATACCGCATTTTTGTGATCTTTTTTCAGGCGCTCTTCATTTTGTATTATAGCCTTAATACGGGCGTTATTTTTTTCAGAGTAAAGAAAAAATTTAAAGTCATGCGCGAATTGGTTTTGGGCTTTCATCCTTTGGGAGGGTACTATTTCCATGATGATTTCTTGATCGATGAAATGAGCATAAAGAAAAACGACCTGTTATTCTTTTCAAGAAAAGACATTAAAACATGTGAACAGCGTAACGGAGCATATCAGCAGGCAAGGTCTATGCAGTTCAACACTTTTTACCTGCCGTCGCTAAAGATAGGACTAGGTACTTTCTTTTTCAGGGTGGCCCCTCTTTATATGGCAGGAGGTATGGGTGCCTTATTGGCCGAGGTAAGCTCAGCCAACTTCTCAATGTTTTCGAGTATATCAAGATACTTTCTTCATTATGCGTTACCATATGAGAAGGTATTCTCGAACTATGAAATAGGAGCTGAGATCAATCATGATTATTATTCAACCAGGCATATAGTCGAATCAATAATATGCCAGAATGCAGGGACAAGATACTACTTGATGCACTGGTCGGACATGTCCTTGGATGTCTCCAGGTATGGAACGTCTTTTTTGGGCTGCGATAAATATTTTGTATGGGGTCATGCGCATATAAGAGGCAGCGAGGGGCCGGATATCACGATGTGCAGCGGATATATTTTTAAAAGGTTCATTAAAAAAGTACAAGCCAACCGCTCTAGCGTGATGTCGGACATTGGAATAAGACAGTCGGGGAAAGTAGTTACTTTTTTTGACGAATCTTTTGGCGGAGGATTTCCTATGACCGCAGAGCATCATGTTAATTTTTGGAAAACTGCGCTTGAGCTTGCGACGAAAGAACCGAAACTGACCGTGATCATGAAGCCCAAAGAGCTTTCTCGATACCGCATGCTTCCGCGCGAGTTGAGGGATGAATTCCTTGAGATAAAAAAGCGCATAGAAGAACTGGACAACACGTATATAATCAACACAAGAAAGTGGTCATTTATCGAATTTATCGGTATCTCAGATATTGTTGTTACGGCGTCTATGACCAGTTCTGGTACAATAGCTATTATATGCGGGATCGAAGGGCTTTATCTGGATGAGGCTGGCCTCGATCATCCTTTTTCAAAGATACTTAAAGATAAGGGTGTGTTTAAAGAAAGCGACAAGCTGCTGAAAATGATACGGGAAATATTAAATGGAGAAGTGTCCGTCCTTAGCGAAATACCGAAAGATGCTATGAGAAGTATTGATGAGTATCCGGATGATCGGGGTATTGATGTGGTCCGGGCCGTCTTGACAAGAAATGAGTCAGGGGTACTGCATAATTAAAGAGGAGGTATTTGTGGATATTCTTAATAATAAGGTGATCCTTATAACAGGCGGGACAGGTTCCTTCGGAAAAAAATTTACAGAAATGATCTTTAAGCGGTGCCATCCGAGAAAGGTCATAATTTTAAGCCGGGATGAATTCAAACAGCATGAGATGGCTAAGGTATTCCCTACGCAAAAGTATCCGATACGGTATTTTTTGGGAGATGTACGGGACAAAAATAGGCTTTACAGGGCTTTTGACGGGGTAGATTATGTTGTCCACGCCGCGGCGTTAAAACAGGTGCCGGCGCTTGAATATAATCCGGTAGAAGCTGTAAAAACTAATATTCTAGGCGCGGATAATATAGTAGATGCTGCCATCGACAAAGGCGTTAAGAAGGTTGTCGCATTGTCCAGTGATAAAGCGGTAAGCCCGATCAATCTTTACGGTGCTACAAAACTGGTCGCTGAGAAGATATTTATCGCCGCCAATGCTTATGCGGGACACAAAGTTAAGTTTTCAGCGGTCAGATATGGGAATGTAGTGGGATCGAGAGGCAGCGTTATCCCGCTATTTTTGGATATCAAAAAGCAGAACAAATTGGACTTCACCATTACGGATCCGCGTATGACGCGTTTCTGGATAACTTTGGAGCATGGAGTGGATTTAGTCATGATGGCCCTAAGAGAGTCCGCGGGCGGAGAGGTTTTTATCCCGAAGATACCGTCGATGAAAATAACGGATTTAGCCAGAGCGGTCGAACCGAGATGCAGGTTCAGGGTAATTGGGATACGCCCGGGTGAAAAACTGCATGAGACGCTTATATCCGAGGATGAATCCCGCAAAACGAAGATATTTAAAGGCGAATATGTGATATTGTCGGACTTCTTTGAAAGTAAGCAGGTTCACGCTAAATATTCAAAATGCCAAACTCTTCCGGAAGGATTCGCGTATCGAAGCGACAATAATGACAGATGGCTGACGATCTCTGATATTAAGAAAATGATCGAGGGAACGAAAATTGAATAAGATGATCTCTTACGGGCATCAGTATATTGATCGTGACGACATCGATGCCGTAATAAAGGTGCTGAAGTCTGATTACTTGACCCAGGGGCCTAGCATACCGGAATTTGAAGATATGCTTTGCAGATATACCGGGGCTAGATATGCAGTGGCCGTATCCAGCGGAACAGCGGCTTTACATATTTCCTGTCTTGCTGCCGGTCTCAGATCCGGTGACGAAGCGATTACTTCTCCGGTTACATTTACTGCTTCTGCGAACTGTGTCTTGTATTGCGGCGCTATCCCGATCTTCGCGGACATACAGAGCGACACGGTAAATATTGATCCGGAAGAGATTGAGAAGAAAATAAGCCGGAGCACAAAGGTGTTGATACCGGTCCATTTTGCCGGACATCCGTGCGATATGAAAGAGATAAATAAAATAGCCCGTAAGAAAAAACTTTTGGTGATAGAGGATGCGGCGCATGCAATAGGATCGGTGTATAGAGGGTCGAGGATAGGCTCATGTAAGTATTCTGATATGACAATATTCAGCTTTCATCCCGTAAAGACTATTACTACGGGAGAAGGCGGCGCGGTTTTGACTAACAGGAGGGATCTCTACGAGAAACTGTTGATGCTGCGGAATCACGGTATTACTAAGGATAAATCGCATTTTTTATCCCGCGGTTTCCATTCTGCAGGGTCATGGTACTATGAAATGCAATGTCTGGGCTTTAATTACCGTATAACGGATATTCAGTGCGCACTGGGTATCAGTCAGCTTAAAAAGCTCGACAAATTTTTAAAGAGAAGAAGAGAGGTCGCGTCGTTATATACCAAAAAGTTATCAACAATAGACGAAATCATCTTGCCGGCAAAAAGAGACTATGCTGCATCAGCATGGCATATATACTGCATAACAGTAAAAAAAGCGTCAGAAAGAAAGCGTATTTTTGAAGAATTACAGATATCCGGAATCGGAGTCCAGGTTCATTATATCCCTGTTTATCTGCACCCTTATTATAGGGGTAAATTTAAATACGATCCCGGGCTATGCCCAATGGCGGAAGATTATTATAGCAAGGCCATCACGCTGCCGCTTTATCCAAGCATGACGCGCAAGCAGGTCAACAAGGTTATTAACGTGGTAAAAAGTGTATTCAGGAAAACACGTTGAAAAATAGACTTAAAGTTTTAATCATTACGGAAGGCGGATCCGGTATGGGATTCGGCCATATAGTGCGTTGCGTCTCAGTTTGCGAGGCCCTTGCAGAGCGAGGAGTTTTGGCTGAGCTAATAATAAATGGCGATGGGGCGGTCAGCGATTTATGCAAGAATATCAAGAGCCGCCGTATTCTTAATTGGCTGAAGAACAGTAAAATGTTATTTGAATGTATACAAGGAGCCGATATAGCCATAATAGATTCGTATTTAGCTCCCTTGAATTTTTACAACAAAATTTCACGGGCAGTGAAAACTCCGGTATTTTTTGATGACGAGAAACGACTGGATTATCCCAGGGGTATTGTTATCAATGGAGCTGTCTATGCCGATAAGCTGCGGTATCGCGGGAAAAAAAACATGGCTTATCTGTTAGGCCCGTGTTTCATACCTTTAAGGAAAGAGTTTAGGGGTGTCGCGGGAAAAAAAATAGGGAAAAAGGTAAAGAGGATAATGATAACTTTCGGAGGTGATGATCCTAAAAACATGACGTCGAAAGTATTGAAAATATTGGTTGAATCGTATCCCCCACTTGTTAAAAATGTGGTTATAGGAAAAGGATTTAAGAATAGGGATGAGATTATAAAGTTTTCTGA
>JBAYJF010000092.1:0-5194 GCA_041665245.1 Candidatus Margulisiibacteriota bacterium
CGGAAAGATCCTAGGGGTTCATATTTTAGGCTCGGAAGCGACTACTTTAATCGGGATCGGAACGGCTGCAATAAAGAATGGATTAACTGCCGAGCAATTGGCGGAAACAGTCCAGGCCCACCCCACTTTTTCCGAAGGCCTCCACGAAGCGGCGATGAATTTATTTAATCGAAGTTTGCATGTGGTGAATTAGGGATTTTTATCCCAATAACCAGAAGCAGAGCTCTCTGGCTTGCAACATTGTAATATTTTGCCTTCTTTCCGTTGATCCGTTTATTATGAAATACGCGCAAAATTCTTTAATTCTATTTCCGATTTCTTCCTTTTCAATTTCCCCAAGGGTAAATTCCGAAAGATAGCTTTCCACAAAAGTTTCAACGATCTTTTTGCCTTCAGCTACCTGGTCTTCCCCTTCAACTGTCTCCCTATCCCATTCGTTCCGCAATCTTTGGAATAAACCTTCCGCGGCTTCAAGCGCAGGATCAACAAATCCAGCACGCTTGAAATCAAAAACCTTAAAGGCGTCCCCTTCTCTCTCAATAAAACAATTCTGCGGTTTGTAATCAAAATGCCCGATCGCTCCATGCCGTGATAAACCATTGGCGGAAGAAAGGACCGTGCCAAGCCATCTTTTACTTAACTCTTTTCTTTCACGTGGGCTAAAGTCTAACAGAGCGGTTCCGTTTGCCCCACCCATAAATATTTTCCGAAATTCGCTAAATCTCCAGTACTGGCTGCGCAGCCATTTCGCATGCTGCAGAGGAGAAAGCCCAACCAGGTCGTCTTTGATCGCTGCCATAGCAGAAACCATAGAATCTTTCGTCGTTCCATTTAATAGATCAGCTCTCACGCCCTGGCTTGCTGCATGAAATTTGCCCAACGAACCGGCATAGAGAGAGAGCCGTGCCTGCGCTTTTTTACTTTCGGAAAATCTTTCCCTTCTTCCAATGATCTCTTCGTCGTAATTTTCAAATTGATCGCTGAGGTCTCTTTGTATCACGACCCTATTTAGGACCTTCTGCAGTCCAAACTCCGGACCCGCTTGATGCGTCCTAGCCGTCTCCAAAGATGGATAGATCGTTTCTACGGACCGTTCTTCTCCGGCAAAAGATCTAAAGAAAGATTCGTTCAATAAATAATAATAGATATCTTTCCTCTCTTCAAAGATAGGGGTAAAATCTTTTCCCAAAACATCAGTATATTTAACAAAATACGAACCATTTTCAGCCGTGACCCGATAGGCATAGCCTACTTTCCCGCCCACTACTTCACTTACTCTGACTTCTCCTTGGAGCTCGATCCCCGCCCCCTTGAGCAGGCTCCGCATAAAATCCGGCTGTAAAAAATTACCGCGCAGCCGGCTTGAATACTCAATTAATGAAAGAAAGGTGCTTAGATCCTGATTCCCCGCAGCAGCGGCCCGAGCCTGCGGGATGTTTTCCGCTCTTAAAACGATCTTTTCCATCCGCTTTAACGCTTCATACGGCGGGACCACTTCTCTAAGATATCTGACCTCGTTTGCATCCAAACATTCCGCTTTCTCAAGCGCATCAATCATTTCCGTCGTTCGCCCCAATAATTGCTGATAAAGCACATAAGGGTTTCGACGTACCGAAGCCTGCATTTCGCTAAGAGGCAAGCCGGATTTTATTCTATAAAATTGCAGAGAGCTGATCCGAAATTGAGACGGAACAAAGTCGTGGTTTTGGAGCCACATCAATGAGAGGCGTATCTGCCAATTCGCCCAATTAGCTACTCTATGGGGGTGATATATTGGGAGTCCATCGATCGCCTCCGTTACATGGGCAAATCCGGCCTTTCTCGTATCATGAAAAGCTTGGATCTCGTCTGGAGAAAAAGCCCCTAGCTCCAGCAATGATCTTTTTAATTCTTCCCAGTGACCGCTATCCCTAAGCCACCTTCCCAGCGAATCGGACATATTGTCCGGTATAGGATGCCAAAGCAGCAGCTCAGGCGTTGCCACCACTCCTTTTCCACGATGAAAAAAATGAAGGCTCAAATAACAATCTTCGTACGTTAATCCGACCGGCACCGCTTCCGCGGGATAATCTTCAATGCGACAAGCCCATCCTCCGCCATAGATCTGGGCAATTTCACTCGCATACACCGGAAGACGCCGTACTCCGTTCAATACTTCCCACATCGTCTCCCAGGGATGCTTATAATCAAGATCGAGTTTTGGGATCGCATATAATCCGGAAACCGCACCGACATGTTTTTCTTCAATTAACTTTACGCAGGTTTTTATCCCTGATTTTCCCGGATCTTTGCAAACAATAATAACATCGTCATCCGAAAAGTAAGTATAGCCGTCAAGCCTTCCCCTGCTTTGGCGGTCAATCTCCAGAGAGCGCTTGGACTCGGCCTGCAATAAATTTACGGTCCGCACTTTTCCGACCCGCCCTTTAATAATTTGAAATTTTACCCGATAAGGAAGAGGATTTTGCAGTAAATACCTTAATATTTCCTTTTCCGTCTCATCCTTGCATCCATTCGCGCAAATTAATAGTTCAACATCCACCGCGGTTGGCGGCAGGGCCAAGTCTCCGGTAAGCATGTCCAGAAAACCGGCAATTTTTTCCTTGGCATTCATAGTCGGAAGGCAGACATAGATCTTTTTTTCGGAAGTTTCTTTTAATTTGGGTGGCTCGATAACGATCTGTCTGTAAAAAACCCCTTCTGCGCCGACGTCGTGGCTCATCTGGTCAGTTAGAGAAGTTGAATACCCCGGCAGATGTTGGGCTGCTAATTCATAAAGCGTGGTAGACGCAACGTTTGTCGCGCCTAATACGACGAGATCTACGATCCCTCTCGTATTTCCAATGCTTGATCCGCTTACAGGAAGAGCCAAGCGCTGAGGAAGCGGCATGGGCCTGCGAGCATGAAGAGCGTCCGTTAATTTTCTAAATCCAAACGAAATTGGGTTTGCCATTTAATAACATACCTCTCTTAGGTATTATCGTTAAAAATAAAGATAAATTTCAGAAAAAGAAGGAATATTTATTATGCCTTTAAGGCTATTCTAAGTTCTCTTGTCGAACGGTTAAGGTTAAACACGATACCCGAACACTCGATCCGCGTTTCTTCGACCGCTCGATGATCGCGAACGACCGCCAATGCCCGCTCTTGGGATAAGACGCTATTTAGATCAATTCCGGAACAAATAGTGCTGAGCGCCTCAGCTTCCTTCATCTTTAAAGGAATGCAACGCAGGACCAGGTCATACTGGACCGCCGCCCTGGATACCCGGGTCAATGCTAAAAATAATTTTATCGCGCTTTCAACGCTAAAATTTTTCATTGCAAAGAAAAACTGCGAAAAGCGTTCGGTTCGGGTAATAAAACTATAAAAAGAAGAAACTTCATCCTCCGGAACAATATTTTTTATTGCTAAACTGATCTGTTCTGTCCGATCTTCACCGATAAATGAGGTCAGTCTTCCAAAGCCGTATCCCCGCTGGGTCATCAGCTGGCAAGTCTCGTCCCAATCTCGCCTACCTTCCAAACACGCGACGTAATTTCTGTGCAGGAGCCGCATCATCTCCATCCCTGGCACATAAAGGCGGCCCTTTTCTCCGGTAGCGGCAACATCTAAAATACCGACCAGCGCCAGGATATGGACAAATTCGGCTTGTACGCCGGGAGAAGCAAATGTTCCGTTTATCCTTCCAAAAGAGGAATAGTTTTCTTCTCTGAGCGGAACAGAACCGTATAACACATGGTGCTCAACGATCTCAGCTGAGATCCTCACCTCATCCGCACTAAAACCCCAATGATCGGCTATCCGGCCCATTATCTTGGCCGCCAATGGGCCTTTTTTGGTATGATGCGCCTGATCCTCTATCTTACCAATATCGTGCAAGGCAGCAGATAGTGCCAATAGTTTTTTGTTTTTTACTTTAGAAAAGACCTCTACCATAAAATCCATAAAATGATTCACATATATTTCGTAAAGGGCCGTTAAAAGGGTTTCTAATCCATTCTTATCCAATCCGGCCAAGAAGGCATCAACCCCTTCCGTACTCTCACGGACAGCCAATAGACGATCCACAAGAGCTCTCCCATTATCTGTCAGGAGACTGCGGTATTGTGCAATATCGATACTATCAAGATATCGAATCAGCTTTTTTGCACGGGATAAATGATGCGCGGTTGTAAAGGCCACCCCGTCTCGCCCACGCAGTTCCGGCGCAAAATAATTCTTTTTACCCTCTTTCCAATCAAGAATATTAGAAAGCATAAGGAGGATCCTAAAAGTGTGCAGGCTGGAGCTGACCCCGTCATGGCCCTTGGATTCCGGCGCCTGGGCTAACAACTTTTTAAATTCCGGTATCTCATCAAATAGCCTTATCCCGTCGAGTCCGAACCTGGCAAGGACAAAGTTAATGGTCTCCTCCATTGCAGAAACGACCAAGCTTTCATCAACTGCCCCCTTCGCGATCCTAGCCACATAAATTCTTTCTAGAAGGACTAGGGTCTTATAGCAGGTAATGGCCTTTCTAGATGCTGCAACATACCCATGCACGCCTTCCTGTTTTAAGATGCCAAATGCCTCCTGAAGACGGCTTTCTTCGTAAATTGTTTTAAAATCGTAGGAAGCCGGGACATGGTCCGTCACCGTTTCTATCGGTTTTAGCTCGTCTAAATTTAGGACATGGATATCAGGCGGGTATTCAAATTCCGCGGCTACTCTTATGCGGCGGGCAGCTTCTGTTACGGTAATGTCACCGATCTTTCCTTTTAAACCCCCGCGTACGATAAGGCCTCCCCGACTTCTGACATTAAGCGGCTGGCCCTCCTGAAAAACAGCAATTCCCTTTTTTTCAAGTCTTCTTATCGCTTTAGCGGTTGGAAAGATTGCAACCAATTTTTGCTCCTTACCTTTATAGGCTATCAGGTATCCTTCGGAGGTTTTATGGTGAAATTTCAGTTATTTTACAGCGATGAACATATGCAATGGTAAATACGATCTATAGAGCAAAGTTATTAGCCAGAACTGACAGGGAATTCGCTTCCTCTCCACTTATCGCAAGAAGACCATATTTAAGCACTGCTCAAAAGGCACTATTAATTAAGCTAGGGATCGACCCAAACCATCACTATCTGGCTCGCAATGGCAAGGTTAATTTACACGTCCACAGCGCCTATTCAGACGGGGCGCATTCAATCAGAGA
>JBAYJF010000093.1:0-5177 GCA_041665245.1 Candidatus Margulisiibacteriota bacterium
AAACGGGAAAGGGAATATGAAGTCACTTGATTCTTTTTGCCTGCCTGCCGGCAGGCAGGTTACTTTTTCTGATCAAGCAGAAAAAGTAAAAGAGAAACGAAACAATTAATAGACCAAATGGAATCTCAAGCCTTTAACTATACATAATATTTCTTATGAGTCATTGGATATAAAGTTGACTGAAATTTTGTGTTTATTATATAGATAAAAATATGCTAGAGGTTCATTGAAGCCTGATACGATTTTGTGTCGGGCTTTTTTATTTTAGGAGGGAATCATATATGGTAATTGCAGCGAGGTTGTCTTCAGTCGGGCATTCCCGCCAGTTTATGCCAACATTTTCAGTTTGTCAGCTCCGTTCAAATATAGTTAAGGATTTTGGCGCGGGAAACATGACGACCTTCAAACGATTAGTTGATGAAGCCGTGCGGGCTGGAATAACAGCCCTTTGTCTTCAGCCACTCCATGAAACCGGCACGGGAATGGCGAGCTTGTTCAGTCGGACTAGCATGAATGCACTTAGCCTTCGCCTTCTTGACCTTAAAGAGGTGCCAGAATTGGCTAGAAATCCTCAACTTGAAGCTGATCTAAAAAACGCAGCGGAAGTTACGCAGTCCCCAAAAGCAAACCTTGGAATGGTTGAGGTAATGCATAGAAGATATATGCAAACTGCCTATGATAAACTTTGTGAAAATCGCAAATTAAACCCCGGAAACGAAAGAAAAGAAGAATTCGAACAATTTTGTTCCGAACACTCTTGGTGGCTGGATAAGTACGCATATTTTAAAGCCCTGCAGGAGGTGCGATTCAGTGATCCCGGCAGTTCCGCGTATGCAATGGAATATAGCGATATGGAAAGCGCGCATGCTCGGGCTTTTATCAGCGAAAATTTAGTTAGGATCGATTATTATAAATTTGTCCAATTCGAAATTTACCGCCAGGTTAAAGAGGCGCTGGCTTACGCGCACAAAAAGGGAATTACAGAAATTGAAACGCTGGTCGGGGTGGGAGTCGATAGGGTGAGTGCGGAAGGTTTCTTAATGCCGGAATTATTTGATGCTTCCCGCCAAATTGGCTGTTTCCCCGAACCGGAAAATGGCTATCCGATCCAATTATGGGGATTTTTGGCAGAGAGAGCTAATCCTGCAATGATGCAATTTAAAGCGAGAAGCTTTGCAGCGCTTAATGCTTTAGGCGTCGATAGAATAGGGGTAGATCATGCCTGTGGATTTTTAGGAGGATATACAACGTTCCCGGTTTATGGAAAAGATGGGCACGTGCTTAATGCTTCTAATCCGGCCGATGCGGTTTATGCTGAAGAAGGGGGCGTATGGACTTTTATTCCTAAACAGGAAGAAGACGCAAGAAAGACCTTTGCGAAAGACACTTTAAGAGCATTATTAGAAGCTGCTCCGGGGATAAAATTCACGGCTGAAACGGTGGGAGATAAAGAGAGAAGGGAGGCGGCAGAAGGCGCCATTCGAGAAGCGATCGCTTCTGGTGCAGATATTACTCTTATGCGGGCCCTCCCATGGGAATCAACCCCATTTAGCGAATATAATGAAACCGATCGGCTTAGCCTGACGCACGATATGCCCGCGTTACTCGGATTACTGACAGGCCGAGCGGGGGACCATAAATATGAATGGATCGATGGCGGATTTGTGATGAAGTTATTAAGCCGCTTGGGTATTTTGGCCCCTCATCTAAACGGCCCGATCGATCTCTCGCAAATATCCGGAGAATTTTTACTTGAGATCCAAAGAAGAATTGTTTCCGGCTCAGAGGCTGGAACGGTTGTTACTCCATTAGCGACCCTTTTTACATTAGTTCCAAAGCACCGGGATAGTGAAAAATGGCAATATTCCAATGTTCAACCCGGGACGCCTGGAGATATTGGCAACCCGATGGGCAATTGGGAAGGCAGGCTTCCTGCAGTTGAAGAATTAAGCCAAGCAGCGCCGCAAATTCAGCTTATCGCAAATAGATCCGACAGGCCGGTCGGGGTTGTCAGTGCTTTGGATGTACCCAACCCAAATTTCCACGTGCAAGTTGCAACAGTAAAAACGGATTCAGTTGCCTACCAGGCCGCATCGGGGAACTGGACGGTCTGGCAGCCGCCGCAGGAATGCGCTGTACATGAAATTGCGGTAACCTATTCTGGGGAACATCAATTCGGTGGCCACGAAAATAAGAAATGGGCGCAGCTTGATATTTCCGGCTTAGATCTTGATAAGAATCGCCGATATAATTTTTTAGATTTAGTCTCTGGACAGCTCTTTACTCAATGTGGAGAAAATAAATTTGTTGTTGGCCTTAATAAAACAGTGAACCGCCAGCATTTTGTGGTGTACGAAGATAAAGCAGCGGCATAAGCTTATAGGCGATAAAACATGCGAATGATCCTCAAATATTAGCCAGGCCTTGTGCCTGGCTCTTTTTGTTTAAAGTGAAATTTTCCCCATTTTATGCTGATAACTATTAGACATTTGATTTCAGAGGAGAAAATATGGTTAATGGCATATCTAAAGGTGTAGGAAGAGTTGCAAAGCGCATGGTTCCCGTAGTTAGGCTGGCAGATCTTAAATCGAGGGAGAGCAATGGGCTTAAAGTTGGGAATGCAACCTCTTTGAAGAAGTTTGCTGATCTGCTAGTAAAAGCCGGGATACATTCTTTTTGTTTGAGTACGGTTTTTGAAAATAACCTTTCGGTCGGGGCATTTCGTAATGCGATCAATCCGGCGATGATCGATTTAAATAATGTACTTCCTGAAGGAGTTGTCCGGGAAAAAGAATATTCTGCCTTTATCGAACAAAATAGCTCTTGGCTTGATAATTATGCATATTTTCAAGTTCTCCACGCTTGTTTTAAAGGGACTCCGGTAAGAACATTGGCCAAGGCATATGCAGATGTTAGTAGCGAAACAGCAAAAAGATTTATAATTGAAAACCAGGAACAGATAGATCGCCATAAATCTATCCAATTTGAGGCGCATCGGCAGCTAAAAGAAGCGCTAAGTTATGCGCATAGTATTGGGATAGAAGAAATTGAAGCCCTGGTTGATGAGAGAGTTGCCAATTACTCGGCTGATAGATTATTTGTTCCGGAGACGATCGATGCTCCCCTTACTCCTGGCAGCGATGCAATGGATCGTTTTACAAAAAGCATTAATTTGCTGAATGCTTTGGGGGTTGATCGAATCGGGATCCAGAATGTATGCGGATTATTTAGATTGGAAGCAAAACCATCCACCGAGGAAGAAATTTTTGCATTATTAAGCGCCTTAAAAGCTGGAGCGCCGAATGTTAGCTTGGCGGTAGAAATTGAAGGGGAGGGCGATTGGAGGCGGCAAACAGAAGCGGCTATCCATCGTATGAATGGGAATGGCATGGATATTGCTTTTTTGAAAGTGAGACCTTTGCAGGAATATCCTGCTCAACGCTGCAATGCGCGAGACCAGATCATGCTTGATCCGAAAGCGCCTGATATCCGGCGTTTTTTACTTGAAAGGCCGGCTTCTTCTGTGCAAAGTGCATTAAATAATCTAGGAATATTATTCCCGGCTGCTCAAATGCAGATCCAGCCGTCGGACCTTTCAACTTCCTTTTTACATGAACTTTATACTAGAATGACTTCCGGAACATTTGCCGGAGCTGTTTCAATTCCGACCTCTTCTATTTGCTCGCTTAATACGTCAGAGGGGGCATCCATTGAAGCTATTGGGGACGCACTTGACGGGATAAGGATGTTCGATGGAGCGTACAAAGGTTTTGGTAAGGTAACTACATTAAGGCAATTAGGGGACGTTCAGCATGCCTTTTATGCCCAGAGCGCTATTGTCGAAGAAGCGGCGGTTGCTTACCAGGCGAAAAATGGGGAATGGACCGTTTGGGATCTTCCAGAAAAAGATTATCCATACATGGAAATAGCGGTCTGTTATTCAGGCGATCATGCGGCAGGCGGGTTTGAGGGGAAAGCTTGGGCCAGATTTGATGTTTCCGAATTAGATATTTCAGAAGGATTGACATATACTCTGCATGATCTGGTCACCAGAAAGAGATTCGCGATAAAGGGATCGGAACTTCTTGCAAATGGCTTAAATATTGGGTTAAATGCCAGTCAAAGAAGGCATCATTTTGTGGTTACTTCGAATGCTAAGCCGGTTCCGTATCCGGATCCTAAATTAATGTCCTAGAAACTATATCTTCGACCGCCTGCCGGTTGCTTGCTTCGGCAATGATCCTAATGATCGGCTCGGTGTTTGACGGACGAACATGGATCCAACCGTCTTTGAGCACGACCTTTACCCCTTCAGTTAAGATCAGATCCTCGCCTCTAAAAATGTGTTTAACTTTATCGACAAAATCATTGGCTTCTTCGGTGGACCGGCATTCTACTTTTGTTTTCACCATTTCATAATGAGGAAGCTCTTCGATCAATTCCGATAATTTCTTCTTTGATGCGGCAAGATATTCCAGCAATATTGCCGCGCCGGTCAAGCTGTCCCGGTTAAAGCCTACTTTTGGGAAAATTACGCCGCCGTTCCCTTCGCCGCCAATTAAAGCCTTTAATTTTTTTAATTCCTCGGCGACATGAACTTCGCCGACTTTTGTACGGATAAGTTTAGCGTGAAAATCACGGCAAATATCATCGATCATTCGGCTGGTTGAAAGGTTAACAACAATGATCTTATTTTTATTGGTTAAGGAAGAATTCTTTTGCAGCATGAACTTTACCGCTAAGGCGAGCGTTGTCTCTTCTCCTACCGCTTCTCCTTTTTCGGAAATAACGGCCAGGCGATCGGCATCGGAATCGACGGCAAACCCGATATCGGCTTTTTCTTCTCTTACGGTCCGCATCAGGTCGCCCAAATTCTTTGCGATCGGCTCGGGATCGTGCGGGAAAGGGAGCTTAGTGTCGCAATGCAGTGATATTACTTTGCAGCCAAGTTTTGTTAAGAGTTTTGGCAGGGCAATGCTCCCTGCACTATTGCAGCCATCTACTACAACTTTGAACTTTTTCTTTTTTATCCCTTTCGGCTTAAGGATTTTTATAACTTTTTCGATGTGAAAATCGATGCCTGTTCGATTGGCGGTCACCCCTAGCGGGAGCTTCTCGACAAATTTTTTTGATTCGTAAATATCGATCAGTTTTTTTGCCTGTTCTTCGTTTAAGAA
>JBAYJF010000094.1:0-5117 GCA_041665245.1 Candidatus Margulisiibacteriota bacterium
ATTCAATCGGTTATTTTAGGGGATGAAGAAGCAAAAAGACGGCGAACGCAAAAGGCGATCCTGGAGAGAAAAGCTCCTCCAACTTTTGATATTGCGATCGAGATCAGGGAAAGAGATATGTTCGCAATTTATCCGGATGTCTCAAAAGCGGTGGATGCTTTCCTGCGCGGCGGGATCCTGCGTCCGGAAATCAGGGTAAGGACCGCGGCGGGTAAAATTGAGATAAGACAGGAAGCGCAAAAAGGGATGACGGATCAGGCAGGCAAAGCGCAGGAGAAAACAAAGTCTGAAAAGGGAGACGCCGATAATATCGTAAAAATATATCCCTTTGGCGTAAACCGTCAGCAGCTTGATCGGGCGATCGCTGCGCTTCGGGTGCCGGCAGTATCGGTCGATTCAATGGATGATGCTTCGCTGATCTTAACGGTAAAAACAAAGACCAGACCAGGAACAAAAGTGATGGTGGCGGCTGAACAGCGCGGTATTCCTGTACATGTGATCAAAAAGAACGCTTCATCACAGATCGTAAAATTCCTTAAATTCTCCTTTAAGGGTGGCGCTGAAGAGAGTCCAGAGGATATTGCTTTGAACGAAGTTAGAGAAGCGATCCAAGATGTTAAAGATATGAAAAAACCGGTCGACCTTGCGGAGCAAAACTCTTATATACGGCGCATCCAGCACCAGCTGGTCGATGAAGCCGGGTTAAAGTCCGAGTCGATCGGAGATGAGCCGAAGCGAAAACTGCGAATCTTTCCTGTCTAGTGGACGATATGCCTCTTCCAATTTTTATCATCGGTCTTGGGGTAGTCGCTTCTGTATTGCGCGCCACGGGATTCGGTCCGCTCCAGCGCAAACTGCGTAATTAATTTTGAAACCAGCAGCATATTTTCGATCTCAATTGTTTTTGGAAGATCTTTAATTGAATTTAATTTATTTAATGTGTTTTGCAGGCTTTCCTCTGAGCGAAGAATTCCTGTTCCATTCCACATAGCGGTCTTAATTAATAGTTTAAAGCGATTTATCTCTTCTTCATCAAGTGCCGGCTCAATATGGTCGCTTACCGCTGCCGGAATAGAAAGATCATGATTCATGCATTCTTTAGCGGAGGCGGCAACGCGATGCCCGAAGACCAGCCCTTCGAGAAGTGAATTTGAGGCGAGACGGTTTGCGCCATGGACGCCGGTCGAAGCGCATTCACCCGCAGCGAAGAGCCCGGTAATATTGGTTTTTCCAAAAACGTCGGTCTTGATCCCTCCCATAAAATAGTGGGCTGCGGGGGCGACCGGAATATTATCTTTGGTAATATCGAGGCCTCTTTCCAGGCAAGTTTTATAGATCATGGGAAAGCGATGTTTGATCTTTTCAGGGTTAATATTTTTTAAAGATAAATAAACATGGTCGTCATTGGTGGCCTTCATCTCTTCAACGATCGAGCGCGAAACGATATCGCGCGGAGCAAGTTCTAATTTAACATGATATTTTTCCATGAAGCGTTCATTCCGATTGTTTAACAAAACGCCCCCTTCGCCGCGGACCGCTTCGGAGATCAAAAATTGTGGGAGGGCGATAAGGTCTTCAAACTGCTTGAATTGAACAAGAGCTGTGGGGTGGAATTGAACAAATTCCATATCGGTAACCTTTGCTCCGGCGCGATAGGCCATTGCGACGCCGTCGCCGGTTGCAAAAGAAGGATTGGTGGTATGCAAATAGACCTGGCAAACGCCGCCGGTCGCAAGAATGATCGCTTTTGCGAAGTAGGTGGCGATCGCTCCGGTCTTTTGATTTAAAGCCGTTGCACCGACACAGCGATCATTATTAATAATTAGATCGATACCGGTGATCTTTGGATGAACTTCGACTTTTCCTTCGGCGATAACTTTTTTCCCCAGGGTCTTTTCGATCTCTGCCCCGGTTTCGTCCCCGGCATGGAGGATCCTTCTTTGTTTGTGCGCCCCTTCAAGCGCCAGGGCCCAACCTCCGCCGGCTTCTGTTTCTGCCCGATCGAAGCGCGCGCCCATCTGGATAAGTTCTTTTACTCTTTCAACCCCTTCGGTAACAAGCACTCTTACGGCGGATCCATCGCACAATCCGGCGCCGGCATCGAGGGTATCTTCAAAGTGGTATTCAGTCGAGTCTTTGATCTGATCGATCGCCGCGGCGATCCCGCCCTGGGCTTTTTCAGTTGCCGATTCTCCGATCTTCCCTTTGGTCAAAAGAATAACTTTGCTGTATTTACTTGCTTCAAGGGCGGCGGTGAGGCCGGCGATCCCGCCCCCGATAACCAAAACGTCGCATTTTGTGATTTCAGGCATGTTATTATTATACTATGTTTTTAAGGATACTAATTGCAATTCTCCTGCTCGTAAATATCGCCTGGGCGGAACCGATCAAAGTATACTTTGTCGGTGATGTGATGTTAGGGAGATATGTTGATGAAAAGATGCAGCAAAAGAAGGAGTGGCGGTGGCCCTTCCTTAAAATAAAAGATGACTTAAAAGCAGCCGATATTCTTTTCGGTAATCTGGAAGGGATGCTCTCGGATAGGGGAACAGAGGGGAAGGCTAAATATTATTTAAGAGCTAACCCCAAAGGGGTTAAAGGATTAAAATATGCCGGGTTCACCGTTTTAGGTTTAGCCAATAATCATGTCGGAGATTATGGGCTTCTTGCATTTACGGATACGATCAACGGGTTGGATGAAAATGGGATCGGTTGGGCAGGTTACGATTATCTAAGAAACAGATTTAAACCCTGGAGTAGGGTTGTAAAGGGGAATAAGATCACTCTTTTTGCATACAGTGAGCATATGAATTTAACTGCAAAAGTAGGTAAAGATGATCTAAGGAAAGAGTATCTGCGAGCGATCAAGAGTGCAAAAGAGAGCGGGGCAATTGTTATTACATCGATCCATTTTGGCGAGGAATACCTGGGCAAGCCTACCAGCGAGCAAAAGCTTTTGGCGCATTTATCCATAGATGCCGGGGCAGACCTGGTTGTCGGGCATCATCCACACGTTGTGCAGGCGATCGAGAAATATAAAGGGAAATATATTGCCTATAGTTTAGGGAACTTTGTTTTTGATCAGAACTTTAGTGATGCGACGAGCGAAGGCTTATTATTGATCGCCAATATATATAATAGTAAATTAATAAGTATTGATCCGCGCAGGGTGACGATTAGCAAAAGCTTCCAGGTACAATTAGAACCGGCGAAATAAACCTCTGACTTTTCCCTGGATCGCGACATCTTTTACATAGATCGGCTTCATAGTCGAGTTTGCGGGCTCCAGGCGGACCCTTGTTTTTTCCCGATAAAAGCGTTTAAGCGTTGCTTCGGACTTATTATTAATTACAGCTACGACGACTTCGCCGTCATTGGCTCCCTCGCATTTTTCGACCACGATGAAATCGCCATTTAAAATATGGTCTTCGATCATGCTATTTCCTTTTACCTGGAGAATGTAGCACGGTTTTCTGCCGACGAGTGAGGTCGGGACTTCCATCTCTTCTTTCTCTTCAATAATTTCGATCGGTGCGCCGGCTGCGATAAAGCCGAGGAAGGGGAGGACGGTGGTCGGCATTCTATCGAGGGAGAAAACTTTTATCCCCCGGGCTTTGCTTTCGCGCCCAATATGACCCGATGCTTCCAGTGCTTCAAGGTGCTTTTGAGCCGCTCTAGGAGAGGCAAACCCGAAGGCGGTGCAGATCTCTCTGATCGATGGTGCGAACCCCTTTTTTTGAACGTGCTTAGTAATGAATTCTAGTATTTTATTTTGTCTATCGTTTAGCATTTATTTCTCCTTTATATTGGAAGGTATACAAGTGTATAACAAGGGGAAGTTCTTTGTCAAGAAGGAAGTTTGCAGGCGGAAATAAAATCTTCTAATTGATCTTCATCCAAGCCGACCTCATGGATCCCGTCCAAACGTTTTACGGCCTTGCCTTTTTCGAAATAGAGGACGGTTGGATAAACTTCGATATTGTATTTTTCGGCTAGCTCTTCCAGGTCATCAAGCACGACGCGCCGATAATTATTTTCTTTTCCGGTGGAGTGTTTCTCAAAGATCGGAAGGAATTTGCGGGAAAACGGGCACCAGGAAGCATAGAAAAGGACTGCAAGTTTAGGGACAGCTTTTAAGCATTCGTTTAATTCTTTTTCATCATGGATCAGAATGCTCATATATTTAAACTTTTATCTCCATCATTAAATTTAATATCAATATGTGTTCCATCGCAGTACGGTTTATTTTTTGATCTTCCGCAGCGGCAGAGGGTTACGCGATTCCTAACTTCATATTGGAAGCCATCGGCAGCTTCGATCGGGATACCACCTTTAGCCCAAAGCGGTCCGCTGACTTTTTGAACCGTATCTTCAACCACGCTGATCGATGGCGTAAATTCCGGCTCAATGAGTTTACCGGTTTGTTTTTCCCGAGCTATGAGTCTACCTGAAGGACAGTCACAGGCTTCCTGGATGGCGGTCGCTTTTGATTTTGGGTCATCCGAATGTTCGGTCAGGGTCCAGGTGTCGCCGGCACGGTGGCAAAAGCGGGCGATCGCGCACAATGGCTCAACATCGACCAGATCAAGATCCGGGCCGATCGTTGTTTCGGATTGATCCAGGCAGGGTTTGCGGCTGGCGGTTTCGGTCCCATCAAAGTTGGCTTTAATATGAGAGCCATCGCAAAATGGTTTATTTTTTGATTGACCGCAGCGGCAAAGTGCGTAATTTTCTTGGGCGGGAAAATTTTCACCAAATTCCCATTTAGTCGGAGTCCCTTCGGCATCGCCGATGATCTGCGCTTTATCGAGCGGGATATTACCGGAAACAAGATAGGGGCCGTTCTTGGTAACTTTTATCTTCTTTGCCATGGGGAGATTATAGCATGATCAATTGCGGGGGAATAATCCAAGTTTGCCCATAATGAGTGCCATTTTTTTTGCTCTTGGCCAGCTTTTTATCAGATATTCAATTTTTGCAGCTTTGGAGCGTGATCTGTATTTCTTATGGTATCTTAATTTAACGGCGGGGTTGTAGGAAGTATAATGTCCGCCTTTGCCGGTCCGGTGCTGCTCAAATCTTCTTTCAAGGTCGTTGGTAATGCCGGTATATAATGC
>JBAYJF010000095.1:0-4998 GCA_041665245.1 Candidatus Margulisiibacteriota bacterium
CATGGAAAGAAATTGAGCCCGATCTTTCAACTTGGCTCAGTAAAGCTCAGCCAGGGGATAAACTCTACGTTGTTTTTTCAACGGGGGGGACTATCGGCGGGGGACCTGAGAGCAAATGGAACTCGACACTGCAGAAATTTGAGATGCAAGAGACGAAAGGGGCATTGGAATTCAAAGCTCCTATAGCTGCCTGCGAAATTATTATTAAATAAGGAGGTAACGTATGAAAAAATTGTTTTTGGCTCCGGTTATTCTGTTTTTCTTTGCGATGCTGATCTGTCCCGTTCTTGCTACCGATATTGATCCCGGATACACAAGTGCCTTTGGATATGGGGTGGTCATAGCTTCCGAAAAGGGATATCCGCTCGTTGATAAATATGATCCTTCCCAATTTGATTATAGGGACAATGCATTTCACATTGCGGCTGGGGAGGGGGCGACGATTGATCTGCGGATGATCCTTCCAAAAGGGGTGAAAGACGGGGATTATGAAGCGATCATTAAAAAGAAACTGAAGAGCAACTTGAAGCATTTAGAGAAATACGCGAGCTATTGGAGAATTTGGGATTTGCCGGAAGGAAAATCCTGGCCAGAGAAGAAACTGACGGCTCCGGATTGGGATCCGATCGGAGATATGACTTACTATGGGGATGATTATTCAGCCTCGGCAGATTGGACATCTTCCGGGTGTAAATGGGAGGACATGCGAGAAAGTATGTGGTCTAAAATGAGTAATTTGAAACCGGGCGATAAGTTTCTTGTTCAATACACGGAAGGATATCGCGCCAATATCAAGACAACGGAAAACAAGTGGGACGATGTATACAAAGAATGGCGCCCAACAGCGGTTTCAACCTGGGCTTTTGAACGACTCGAGCCGGCAATTGCCGAAGGTTGGATCGTAATTAAATAGATCGAGACGAAGAAGACTCCAATGTTATCGAGGCCCCCACTTAAAACTGGGGGCCTTTTTCTTTGTCCCCTGAAATCCGCGTATTATTTTAACGAATATTATCCATGAGCGCATTTGCGGCAGAAATAAAATTAAGAATACCTAAAGAATTATCTCATAAGGGAATTAGGGCTAAAGTTTTGCATTCACAAACCATCAGAAGCTTGCGGAGAAAATATTTTCCCGGGGCTGAACCATTTTTTACCGCTTATAGCGGAAATAAAAAGGCATTACTTCCCCAATACGATGACTTATTTCCCGGAGCAAGCCGATATGATTCATATCGTTCAACCTGCTTAGGTTCTGGTGCGGACTTTTTTTCTTTGGAGGGGAGAGGAAGGTTAGGGGGAAAGAATGTGAGGTTGTATGAGATAGTCCCGGACAATGCTAATGCCTTTCTTCAGTTACAAAGGGACGCAGCGGCTGTTTATAGGACCTTGCAAGTGGAATGTGGTGAAGTGTCTAAAGCAAAATTTGATGAAGTAAAGGGCCGTTTTAATCGTTTGTCCGAGGGAGACCCGTTTATAAGGGCGGCTTTGACGATCTATTTAGCAAATACCGTTATTAACGGACGCTTAAGATGCGATAAAGAAGGAAGATTGAACGTAAATTTTGGAAACAAATCAAGCCGACGGGTAATTTTAGACGAACAAAATGCAATTGCCATACAAAAGGCGTTGACGGGTGTCGATATTACCTGCGGCGACTTTAGTTTATCGCAAGAAGGGGCAAGGAAGGGGATGTTTTATTTTATCGACCCGCCGTACTATCCCTACACTCAAAATGAATCAAATCATTATGGTTCCAGCCGATTTGGGACAGAAGATTTTGTACGTCTCGTAGCCATGACCCAGCTGCTTGGAGAACGGGGCTGTTTGTGGATGCATAGCAATTCTTTTTATCCGGCGGTGGCAAATACGATGGAATGGAACAATACTCCCCTGGCGCTAGTCTATCGAATAGACCTAATGAATAATTTCCACGACCAGGCAAAAAATGGATCGCAAACAACCTACATCCCGGAATATGTAGCAAGAAATTTTCGAACAGCGGGCGATGCGGATTATGTGCAGGAAGCCCAAATTATGCGGGATTTATTTGATCTGGTCCTTGAAGCTGCGAAAAGCGGAGAGGACATTGCAGATCTGTTGGCGGCGCGATTTACCCCGCTCTCAAGAAGATTAAGGATCAGGGTTGATACTGCGCAAGAATTTATCGCTGCGATTGAAGAATTAAAAAGGATCAATAATTTGGAATCCGGAACCCAGCTGGAACTATGTTAACAAGGGATCAAGCGAATCTATTTTTCCATAAATAATATGCGCCGCTTCACGGCAGCCGCCGTCGCACTCGATCGCCATCTGGCAACTACCGCATTCTTTGGGTAAAAAATCCCTATTTTTAAAGGTTTGCCAGTAATCCGATCTTATTGCTGAGATAATGTCCTTATAGGTTCCAGTGGTTACGGGAGAATGGTTGCAGGGTCTGACTCGGCCGGAAGGATCGACCGCAAAAAAATCGATCCCGCCGGAGCACATGGTGCCGATCTTTAACATTTTATACTCTTTAGTAATAACGCATTTTGGAACTTCTGTCCCGACCGATCCATAAGTATTTGCCGCGGTGCAGGCTTCCTCGGCAAGATCGAACATTTGTGTGACCTCATCTTTATTTAGGCATAGTTCCATCCGGTCGGTCCCTCTGCCGCCGGGAAGGAATCTGTTTAAAAGCAGCTGATTTGCTCCGTTTAAAAAGCCCAAAGCGATCGTTTCAAATAATTCCGGCAAGTTTTTCTTGGTGACGCAGACGCCGATCACGACATTTAATCCTGCCTTTGAAAGTTTTGAAATTGATCCCATGACCTTTTGATAGTCTCCGCCGCCGGTATGTTCCTTGAATGTTTTTGACCCCGGGAGGCTGACGACCAGGTCGATAGAGTATTTTTTAAACAGCTTTATCCACTTGTCATCAATTAATTCGCCATTGGTGATCAATGACATCTTGAGAGGAATGTCTTTATAGTCGATCAATTCGTCATTACTATTAAAGATCGGTTCTTTGACTTTAATATTTCCGGCATATTCGATCAATTCAATTATTCCGAGTTTTAATAGTGGTTCTCCGCCGGTAAAAGCGATGCTTTTAATTCCATGGCCAACCAAAGTTTTGATGCACTCCTTCCATTCGGCAATGGAAAGCTCAGGCAGCCTGGCATAGTTTTTTCTTGGGCTGTCCCAGGGGACGGAGCAAAAGACGCATTTATGGTTGCAATCGTAAGTTATTTCCAGCGCCGCGGTTTGGGGGACGATGGTATTGAGGAATTTATCTTTCAAGATCTAATTTTTTCCTGCACTTCGGACAAAAGACATGGGTTGAAATATAATCCGCTCCTTTTTTTATCCCTGCTTCCGGCGAGGTCCAGACCCCTAATTCATTTCCTTGGATATCTTTTTCGCCCGGAATAAAATTCAGCCATCCAAAATTCTCGACGTCATTCCAGGTATCCAGCGAAAAACCAAATTCTTTTTTGCAATTAAAGCAGTGGGTAGAAACTTTTATGTTTTTCTTTTCGGACTTGCCGCAATTTGAACAAAAGCCGGTCGTATCGATGGCCATATCGTACGGCAGCCGGTTAACGATACCGGTTATATAGGGCATCCTTTCAATGATCCATCCAGCGTCGGAGCTCCTCTGGTAGAGGGTTGTTTTATTGCATTTGGGGCATTGAAAATTTATCGATTTTTCGGGAGCAGCCGTTTTATAACACATGGCGGTAACGACCTCGAAACTATTCGGGGTCCTTTTCATCATTTTTAGCTGGTTGATCAGGTCGTTTTTTGAAAAATTTAATTTTATTGTGCCGTTGTTTTTTTCGGCCTGTCCGGGGAGAGAGAGGAGCGTAAGCATGCCCAGCAGGGTCGCAAAAAAAGTTTTTATCCATTTATAAGATCTCATAGAACGATCTTTTTCCTGCACTCCGGGCAGAAGATGTGCTCAAGTATATAGTCTGCTCCAAGTTTTACCCTTGCTTCTTCCGAAGTCCAAATATCCAGAGTATTGCCGTCTATTTCTTTGTTTTTCGGAGTAACAGCCAGCCATTTTAATTTATCGGCTTCGGTTTGATCGGCGATCTTGTAAGTAAATTCTTTGCCGCAGTTAAAACAAGCGCTTCTTACAACGATTATTTTATCTTTTCCGCATTTGGGGCAAAAACCGGTCGTATCGACTGCGGTTTTATAGGGGAGGCGGCTGAATAGATAATTTATTGAGCTTATCTTTTCGATGAGTTTGCCGGAATTTGAATCATAGGGGTAAGTGGTTTTTTTTCGGCATTTGGTGCATTGATAAACAACCGTTTCCGGAAGCATGGCAATTTCATAGCACATAGCCGTAACAACATTAAACTTTTTCGGGTCCCTTTTCATTTCTTTCAACTGGTTAATAAGGTCTGCTTTTGAATAGACCGATTTTTCTTCTTTATTGGCCAAAGCAGGGAGGGGGAAGATGAAAATTACGCCCAATAAGGCGATTAAGGCGGCATAGGCTCGTTTATAGAGAGGCATAGGAATATTATACCGTAAATTGAATAAATTTACCGCTTAGGCCGATTAAATTCAGCAACAACGGTTGTCTTGATCCCGCCTCTGACCCCAAACTCTCCAATAACTTTGATGCGGCGAGGTTTGCAGGCAGCGACCAGGTTATCCAAGATCTGGTTGATAACGGTTTCGTGGAATACGCCCATATTTCTGAAGGAGACAAAATACAGCTTTAGCGATTTTAGCTCAACTAGCTTTTTGTCGGGAATATATTCGATCTTAATGGTCGCAAAATCCGGCAGGCCGGTGCGTGGACAGACGCAGGTAAACTCCGGGAATTCAATGTTTACGGTATAATCCCGTTTTGGGTATTTATTCTCGACAGTTTCAATGTTAGGAGTTAGGGGTTTGGAGTTAGGAGTTTTCATGTTATCGATATTTATTAATCTCGTCTTTTAATTTCTTGGCTTCTTCCCGCGGGTTTTCGGCGTAGATAATGCTGCGCGA
>JBAYJF010000096.1:0-4974 GCA_041665245.1 Candidatus Margulisiibacteriota bacterium
CGCATTTCGACAACGTTCTATGAACCTTTTGAAAAATTCCACACAAATGTTGATTTTTTATTATTAGAAAGGAGAAAATGCAAAAATACTACATTAAAACCTACGGTTGTCAGATGAATATTGCCGATTCGGAAAAGTTGGCGGCAGTTTTGAAAGAAGCTGGCTATATTCCGGTGGAAGACGAGCTGGCTGCCGATATAATCCTGGTCAACACCTGCGTTGTTCGTCAGAATGCCGAAGATCGCGCTGCCTGGTTTGTCACTTCGATGAAAAATTACAAAGAACAACGGCCAAGCCTTAAGATCGGACTTTGCGGCTGTATCGTAAATGAACCCGGGCGCAACATAAAAAAAGAATTTCCCCATGTTGATTGGTTTATCCCGCCTAACTCACCAGATACATTGAAACAGTATCTGGCGAAAAATACTAAATCCGAAATACGAAATACTAAACAAATTCAAAATTCGAATTTCGAAATTGTTTCGCCGTGCCTGCCGGCAGGCAGGAATTTCGGATTTCGTGCTTCGAGTTTTGTCACTATAATGCATGGTTGCAACAACTTCTGCTCCTACTGCATCGTCCCCTACGTTCGTGGGAAAGAGATCAGCCGGCCGATGGAAGACGTGCTTGCGGAGGTTAAAGCCCTTATCGATCAAGGCGTGACGGATATTACTCTCCTTGGACAGAACGTTAATTCGTACGAGCCGGGACTGGCGAAATTATTAAAGGGAATAGAAGGGATTAGAAAGGAAGAGAAGGGATTAGAAGGGAAGGGGCTGAAGGTTCGTTTCCTAACGTCGCACCCCCGTGATTTGTCCGATGAGATCATCGAAACCGTCGCTGAATTGCCGTTCGTTGAAAAAGAATTCCAGCTCCCCATCCAATCGGGTGACGATACCATTTTAGAAAAAATGAACCGCGGCTATACCCTTGATTATTATCTGGGACGGGTCAACAAGATTAGAGCTTTGATCCCCGAAGCCAGAATTATGACCGATATAATAGTAGGCTTTCCGGGTGAAACCGATGAGCAGTTCCAAAATACGCTCAAGGCTGTCGATAAAATTAAATTCCGCGAGATCCACATGTTTGCCTATTCCAACCGGGCAGGCACTGCCGCTGCTAAGATGGGAGATCAGGTCCCTGATGATAGCAAACAAGCCCGCTTAAAAAAACTGATCGAAATCAACCGCAAAATATTGGCTAAATGATGTATTGCTCCTGCTTTAGGCTGGTGTTAGAATAGTTTTAGCAAAGAACGGAGGAAAATAATCAATGGCAATTTCCGAATTACGCGTCTTCTACGGCTCGTCGCACCCGGAGCTCGGCGAAAGAATAGTCAAACACCTCGGATTGAAATCAGGCGAAATTAAACTTTCAAGGTTTTCCGGCGGAGAGATCTATGCCCGTGTTGCGGAAAATATCCGCGGCCAATCGGTCGTTATCATCCAAACCTGCACCGAACATGTAAATGATGACCTGATCGAGCTCTTCATTATTATAGATGCGATGAAAAGAGCTTCCGCAAAATCGATCGCGGTCGTTATCCCGCATTTTGGCTATGCCCGGCAAGATCGAAAAGCCGCTTCGCGCGAACCGATCTCTGCGCGGCTTATCGCAAACCTTCTTGAAACGGCCGGAGCGAACCGAGTTGTCGCGATGGACCTTCACTCTGACCAGATCCAGGGGCTCTTTAATATTCCGGTGGATACCTTAACCTCCCTTCCGCTATTAACTTCTTACATTAAAGAAAAGAATTTAAAAGATATGGTCGTTGTCGCCCCGGATACCGGACGCGCTAAAGTCGCAAAAAAATTAGCCGACCGCCTTGGCGCCGAGCTGGCGATCCTGCATAAAGTAAGAGGGGCGCATCACCAGTCCGAAGTTACCCACGTTGTCGGTGAAGTGAAAGGCCGAACGGTAATTATTACCGACGATATGATCGATACAGCCGGAACTATTACTCAGGGGGTAGGGGCTCTGCGCAAAGAAGGGTGCAATGAGGATGTCTACGTTGTTGCAACGCACGGCATATTTTCAGGCCCGGCCGTTGAAAGGATGGAAAAAGCTAACTTTAAAGAAGTGGTCGTTACCGATACGCTCCCTATTCCAAAAGAAAAACAGTTCAAGGGGTTAAAAATAATTTCTGCCGCCGCGCTTTTAGGCGATGCGATAAGACGGAATTATGACAATCAATCGATTACCTCGCTCTTTGATTAGTTAGGAGTTAGGAGACAATGAAAGAAGTTAAAATTGGTATCCTGGGGTTGGGGACGGTGGGGTTGGCCGTGGCGGAGAATATTGAAAAGAATTCGGGGCTGATCGCTGAAAAGACCGGTATAAAGCTTACCGTAAAAAAAGCTTGCGAACTCCGCAAAGTTAAAATAAATCTTCTTGTTACAAAAGACCCTTCCGCGATAATCAATGACCCCGAAATTTCTATTGTTGTAGAAACTATCGGCGGAATAGATCCGGCCGGAAAGCTGGTGATTGAGGCTTTGCGCGCCCACAAACATGTTGTAACATCCAATAAAGAACTGGTTGCAACCAAAATGCGGGAGCTTTTGCTGGCGGCGGAGCTAAATGGTTCGCAGATCCTTTTTGAGGGGGCGGTCGGAGGCGGCATCCCAATTCTAAATACCCTGCGGGATGAATTGGTCGGGAATAGATTTTCCGAAATTTACGGGATCGTTAATGGAACTACCAATTATATCCTCTCCAAAATGACCCATGAGAAGAAAGAATTTTCGGAAGTGCTGAAAGCGGCGCAGAAACTGGGCTATGCGGAAGCCAACCCGGCGGCCGATATCGAAGGCTATGACGCGACCTACAAAGCGGCAATAATTGCGGCGATCGGTTTTGGCTGCAGTGTTAAATGGGAAAATATTTATCGCGAAGGGATCGAAAAGATCGGGGCCGAAGATATCGAGTACGCGGGGGAGATCGGCTATGTGATCAAATTGCTGGCGATCGCCAAACGGACGCAAGGGAAATTGGAAGTCCGTGTCCATCCGGCGCTGGTCGCGAAAAACCATCCTTTGGCCAGCGTAGAAGAGAATTTCAATGCTTTTTATGTAAAAGGGGAGCCGGTCGGCGACCTTATGTTCTATGGCCCGGGGGCAGGAGGCGCGGCTACCTCTTCGGCGGTTATCGGGGATGTTATTGCACTGGCAACTCAAAAGCCAAGAAAGATCGTCTTAAATGAAAATATTCAAATGCGCAAAATGGAAGAGATCGAAAGCCGCTACTATATAAGACTTACGGCGCAGGATAAATTTGGCGTCTTGGCAGGGATCGCCAAGATCTTTGCCGACCAGAAAGTATCGATCGCGGCCGTGAATCAGAAAGAGACGGTTGGAAATACCTCTACGATCGTTATTTTGCTTCACAAGGTCATTGAGAAGAATCTATTGGCCGCCCTCGAAGGGATAAAAAAGTCCGGAACGGTCAAGGAAGTCTGCAACGTTATCCGGATATTGTAAATCTCCGGTTGACAATTTTGCCCATTCTTAGTATAATTAACAACTGTTACACCTTTGCCCAATGGGTTGCGGCTTTTGTCGTGGGCAAATCCTTCCTTCGCCGGTTGGAAAATCTTCCCAGTTTTTTGTTCTGCTTGACAGGATAGAAAGGGAAATTTGCGTGTCTGAAGGGGTTTTATGCAAGATATTATTACTTTAAGCTGTGAAGTTTGCAAAAGAAAGAATCACACGACTTCGAAAAATAAAAAGAATATTAAGGAAAGGCTGCAGCTTCTGAAGTTTTGTCCGTGGTGTAAAAAACAGACAAAACATAAAGAAGAGAAGTAGTCGTTTTGGGATGAAGTGGGAGTGTCGGTTAATGGCAAACCACCGGTCTCCAAAACCGGAACTGGAGGTTCAAGTCCTCCCGCTCCCGAGTTAATTATTTAAGATGAAATTTAACATCAAGCAGTATTTTGCGGAGACTTTGACAGAATTTAAGAAAGTGGTTTGGCCGGATAAGCGCTACGCGACGGCTGCGACGACGATCATAATTGTTTTGTCCTTGTTAACAGGCGTATTAGTAATGATAATAGATTTTATATTAACCAAGTTCTTTGGCTTATTATTAAGGTAGAAAGGGATAGATGGAAGAAGAAAAGAATCTTAATACTGATGAAGGGTCGCTAGAAAAAGAAATAGCGCCGGAAGCACCTATCGAAGCTGAAGTTTCTCAAGCAGCCTCGGAGCCGGTAGCCCCATCTGTTGATGAACATGCCGGGGAAGAAGAGATCGAAGCTGCGGCATTAAAGCAGGCATCTTCAGAGATCAAGCCCAAAGCTGAAAAAAAATGGTATGTTGTGCAGACTTTTACCGGACAGGAAGATAGGGCGAAACAAGCGATCGAACAAACGATCCAAAGCCAGGGATTGCAGTTAAAAGTGCTTCAGGTTTTAGTTCCGGTCGAAGAAACGATAGAAATTAAAGGCGGGAAGAGGGTCGAACGGATACGCAAGATGTTTCCCGGCTATGTTTTTCTTGAAATGGTCCTGGACGAAGAGACCTGGTATAACATTCGGCAATCTTCAGGGGTTGCGCGTTTTATCGGGACCAAAGTTCAGCCGACGCCCGTTTCCGAAAGAGAGATGCAAAGGGTTCTGAAACAGCTCGGTAAAGAAGAGAAGCTTGAAAGTAATTTTGAAAAGAACGAAGTCGTAAGGATCATTTCCGGTCCGTTCCGCGGGTACACCGGAATTGTCGACGAGATAAATACTGAGAAAGGAAAGCTGAAGGTCTTAATTAACATTTTTGGGCGGGATACGCCGGTTGAAGTTAATTTTGAACACGCTCAGAAAATAGTATAAAAAAATGGCAAAAAAAGAGTTATTGACCAAAGTTAAACTGCAGATCAAGGCCGGAGCGGCCAATCCTGCACCTCCGATCGGTCCAGCCCTCGGACAACACGGCCTCAATATCATGGATTTCTGCAAACAGTACAATGCCGCCACCAAAG
>JBAYJF010000097.1:0-4967 GCA_041665245.1 Candidatus Margulisiibacteriota bacterium
ATGGGATTGCAGATGGTTGGACTGCTAAAAATTAGGCTGCATACGTTTTCTCTTCCAAGGAATTCTCCTAAAGGGCTATTTGGTGCGTTTATCCTTGGAATATTATTTGGAATGGCTTCGTCTCCATGCGCTACTCCGGTTTTGGTTGTGATCTTATCCTATGTGGCTTCGGAAAAAAACATTTTATATGGAGGGTCTCTTTTATTTGTTTATGCGCTTGCGCATACAGCCTTGATATTGATCGTGGGGATTTCTGCGGGCCTAGCAACCAACATCTTGAGATCCTTAAGGATCAGAAAAGTATCATCTTTCCTGCATCAGGCCAGTGGAGTTATTATCATTTTTGTAGGCGTATTGATTATTTTGGGAATTATCCGTTGAGTTATCTAAGCATTACAATGCTTGCCGCCATTACCAGCATTCCTAAAATAATTCCCAATCCAACAACATGTTCTTCGCCGTATTTGTTTGCGGCGGGAAGAAGCTCGTCAAAACTGATATAGACCATGATCCCCCCCACAAAGGCAAGGAGCCAGTTTACAAAAAATGGGGTTAAGAACGGCCAGAGAAAAAGCACAGCCAAAAGAGCGCCGATCGGTTCGGTAATTCCTGAGAAAAATGAAAACCAAAAAGCTTTTTTCCGGCTTCCTGTAGCGCAATATATAGGAAGTGAAACGGATATTCCTTCCGGAATGTTATGAATTGCGATCGCAATTGCTAAAAATATGCCGATTCCAATCGAGTGAATTGTGCCGACAAAGACCGCCGCGCCTTCCGCCAGGTTATGGATACTTATTCCAATTGTGGTCATGACCCCGGTCTTAATAAGCGGTTTTAAGTGAGCCTCTTTCGCGTGCGGGATGCATTCGGCAATATACTCATGAGGGATCAATACATCGATCAGATAAATTAGTAGTATTCCAAGAAAGAACGCGATATTTGCTGAAAGCATGCCAATATGGTTTATAGATTGGCCCAAGAGTTCAACAAACGATATATAAAACATAACTCCGGCGGAAAATCCAAGAGCGAGCGCCAATATCTTAAAGTCGGTTTTTTTTACCAATAAAGCAATAAGCGCCCCAATTGTGGTCGCAAGACCGGCAAATAAGGATAAAACCAATCCAATAAAAATAGGGTTTTGCATATCTTTATACTAAAAAATATCATTATTGTTTGCCCAAGTCAATTATTGTATAATTCACTCGTGCAAATATATCTTGCCGGATACAATATTGATGCTGAAGTTATTGCGGAATTGACCAAAGGGGAGACGCGCAGCGATGTTACCCCGGAAACGCTTTCGGCTGCATATGCCAGAATTTCCCGCGATCCGCGGCCGGTCGACGAGTTACGGAAAATTGCCCGCCAGGAAGTTGAAAAAGCCCGCAAATCAAATTCAAATATAATTTTTAAAATGGGCCATCATTCGGTTGCAGAGCATGCCGTATTTAATTTTGACCTGATCGGTGTTTCGCGCCTGGCACTCGAAGAAGTTGAAAAATTCCGCCTCTGCTCCTACACGGAAAAATCGCAGCGCTACCAGAAGTTGGAGGGGAACTTTATTGTCCCATCCGAGATCAAAAATGCCGGATTTGAACAACCGTTTCTTGCTTTGGTGTCTAAACAGAACGCTTTCTACCAAAAGATGGTTGAAAATGGGATCGAACCGGAAGATGCTAGATATATTACTTCGCTTTCTACGACCGGCCAACTTGGAATGACGATCAACGCCCGCAATCTGGAATATCTTGTCCGTCGTTTTGCCTCTAGCCATCTTGAGGAGGTCAGGGCGATCGGCGAAAAGATGTATGCTCTTGCGGCAAAGGTTGCGCCTTCGATCATACTGTTCACGGCTGCCAATGATTTTGATCAAAACACATACCAGGAAGTAAGGCAATATTTTCGGGGAAAATGGGAGCGAAAAAGAAGAACTGGCCAGGAAGTCGAATTGGTTGATGTATCTGCTGGCGCGGATATTAAATTGGTCGCGGCATTGCTGCATTCTTCTTCCGAAATATCTTATAGAAATTGCCTGCGGACGGTCAAGGCAATGAGCAAAAAAGAGAGAGAAAAGGCTGTTAGGGCGGCTTGCCAAAAAATGGAATTTTATGATGCAGTCTTGCGCGAGTTTGAGCATATCAATTTAACATACGATGTTGTAATGTCTTCAGGCTGCTTTGCCCAGATGAAGCGCCATCGCATGGCAACGATCACTTCGCAGCTATATGAGCCGGAGCTGGGGGCAACTCTTCCTCCTAAGATCGCAAAAGATGCCGGATTGAAGAAAGATTTCTTGGAAATTATTTCCGATACGAATGTATTGTTTAATGAGGTCAAGAAAGGAAATGCTCTGGTAGCGCAATATGTTCTAACCAGCGCCCATCGCAAGAGAAGCTTAATGACTTTAAATGCAAGGGAGCTATATCATATATCGCGATTACGCGAAGATCCGCATGCTCAATGGGATATACAAAATATTTCTGCTAAAATGTCCGCAGCGGCAAAGAAGACGATCCCGCTGGCAATGCTTTTGATCGGTGGAAAAGATTCTTACGCGGATCTTTATGAAAAAATATTTGGGGCAAAACCAAAGATCCTGCCCCCAAAGGAGTAGAAGAAATAAATGGATACGCCAATTGTTATAACGCTGATAATTTGTGGAACGATCGTTTTGATAACGGTCATTGCCTTGTTGTTTACGGCCTGGGTGATCAGAAAAGGGATCGCGATGTCGGAAAAAAATAGATAGGAGGAACGGTCATGAAAAAGCATTTGGTTTATTTTTCTGTTTTGATTTTTGTCCTGTCTCTTGGCCTGGCAGGCTGTACCGATAAATCGGATAAATTTAGCGATGGGAAAAACAAGGCAAGAAGCGTGGTCTACAAAGAGGAGGCGACTGGAAGGGCCTCTGCAACGGTAGCGCCTAATCAGCCGGGGATGCCTGCGCCAAAGCAAGTCATGGCAGGGGCAGATATGGATGAACCAGTGCCGGCCGTTGCAGAAAAAAAGGTGCAGCGTAAAATAATTTATTCGTCGAATTTAAAGCTAAAGGTGAAAGATGTTTCAAAGACGATCGAAGAAATAAAAGCATTGACCAAAAAAAATAAAGGTTATATCGGTTCTTCATCCATAGAGAAAGATGCGAATGAAACCAAATCCGGCCAGATCATCGTTAGGGTCCCGCCCGAAAAGCTGGAAGATGCTATTGCGCTGATAAAGAAGATGGGAGATGTTGTTGAAGATTCAATGACCGGGGAAGACATTACGAAAGATTATTACGACCTGCAGGCAAGAGCGGTTAATTCCCAAAAATTTGAAACCCGCCTCTTATTACTTTTGGAAACAAAAACTACCAAAGTAAAGGATATGCTTGAAGTAGAAAAAGAATTGGCCAGGGTAAGGTCGGAAATAGAATCATTTCAAGGGCAGATCCGCTACTATAATAACTTGGTCGGCATGGCGACGATCACGGTCGATCTTTACGAGGAAGGAGTAAATCTTCCGGCAAGAGGTAACATCCTTCAGCCGATCATCGATACCTTCTCGGCAGCGTTCGGTTCTTTCTTTGCTTCGGTCGGGGAAATATTAATTTTGATCTTTGGCGCGGCTCCCTGGGTTATTTTCGGGATATTAGTTATCTATGTCTTGGTTCGGATATGGAAAAGATTACGAGGCAAACCAAAAGAATAAAGAATGACTAATAGGCCGGTAACCATTGCGATCCTGTGGCATATGCACCAGCCATATTACAAAGACCTGGTGTCTGGAGAGTATCTACTCCCGTGGGTGCGGCTGCATGCGGTAAAAGATTATTATGATATGGCCGCCCTTATTGAGAGATTCCCCGAAACAAAGGCGGTCTTTAACCTTGTTCCCTCGCTTTTCTCGCAGATCGAAGATTATGTGAATAATAAGGTGAAAGACAGGTTCCTAGATCTGTCTCTAAAATCCCCAAATGACCTCGAGCTCGAAGAGAAAGTTTTTATCCTGCAGAATTTCTTTATGGCGAATTGGGATACTATGATAAATCCGTATCCTAGATATCTTGACCTTCTGTTAAAACGGGGGAGATTTGTTTCGCACGCGGAATTGTTAAAAGTAGCCAAACGATTTTCTGTTCAGGAGCTGCTTGATCTGCAGGTATGGTTTAACCTTACCTGGTTTGGGTTTATCTATAAGAATGAAGACCCTGAAATTGCTGGATTGATCTGTAAGGGAAAATATTTTACTCCCGAAGACAAAGATGTAGTAATTAAAAAACAATTTGAAGTAATGGGTAAAATAATTCCAAAATACAGGGAATTAAGCCTTAAAGGGCAGATCGAGCTGACAACGACCCCGTTTTATCATCCAATTTTGCCTTTACTTTGCGATTCCAATGTCGCAAAAGAGGCCATGCCGTATGCCGCCTTGCCGGAAGTTGCTTTTAGGCACCCTGAAGATGCAAAAAAACAGATAGAGATGGCTGTTGCTTATCATGCTGAAAGATTCGGCGGGCTCCCAAAAGGGATGTGGCCATCGGAAGGCTCGGTCTCGGAAGAGATGATCCCTTTAGTTGCTGGAGCAGGCATAAAATGGCTTGCAACAGATGAGGCAATTCTTTCGCGGTCGCTGCATAAAATGGGGGGACGCTCGCATGCGTTGTCGGCGCAGGAGCTGAATCAGCCTTACTATATAGAAAAGGATGGAGTAGGCGTTGCCGCAATATTTAGGAACCATTTCCTGTCAGACCAGGTCGGTTTTGTTTATCACCGCTGGAATGCGCATGATTCAATAAATGATTTCAACCATCATATCAATAATATTAAGATCAGCCTTCCGGACGACGATCAAAATTATATTATTCCGGTCATTTTAGACGGTGAAAATGCCTGGGAATATTATGAAGGGGGCGGGAAAAATTTCCTTGAAGCGTTCTATGCGAATCTTTCGAACAATCCGATGCTAAGGACTGCCAGGGTCTC
>JBAYJF010000098.1:0-4947 GCA_041665245.1 Candidatus Margulisiibacteriota bacterium
CACGCTGGAAGGGCTCTATATGCAATCTTCTCCAAGTTCCCCTTTTATTTTTTATATCCAATCAGAGATCTCAAAAGTCTGTTCCGGCCCGTTCCCACAATATAATTACACCAGCTTAAATCTTGCGAATGCGCTTAAACATTTAAAAATGTTCAATGTTACCCACTACATCGTCCGGACCCCCGAAGCAAAAAAACAGGCCGACAGCCTCCCAGAATTGAAGCTTGAAAAACAATTTGCTGAATACAGCATTTATCGTCTGATCAATAACGATGGACATTATGTCGTTCCACTAAAATACGCACCGGTACTTCTTAAAACAAATAATTGGAAGACCGATTTTTATGCATGGTTCAAAAATAATGCCATCAACGACGTCCATTTGGTATACATAAAAGACCCTTCAAAAAACGACTCTAATCTTTTCAAGTATCGAACAAACGATCTAAAAAACATCCCTGCCCATCCTTTCTCATCCTTCCTAACCCCTGCTCATCCTTTAATAACGGAATCCCTCAAGGAAGAAGAGATCTCTTTCGATACTGCATTGATCGGCCAGCCCCATCTTATAAAGATCTCCTACCATCCCGGCTGGCAGGTCGAAGGAGCTGACAAGATCTATCTTGTTTCTCCCTCCTTTATGCTGGTCTATCCAACTCAAAAACATGTCAGGCTATATTTCGGAAAAAACGCTTATAATTATGTTGGCGAAGGATCAACTTTTATCGGCTTATTAATTCTTCTATTTTCTGGTATACTCTCCATCAAGAATGTCAGACAATCCTAGGCTATCAATAATTGTTCCGGTCTATAATGAAGAAGGGAATTTAGAGGAGCTTTATCGAAGGATCAAAAGCTCCCTAACTCATTCCCACGAAATAATTTTTATTGACGATGGAAGCAATGATAATTCATTTAAAACCCTTTCCAGCCTCCACGAAAAAGACCCGGTTGTTAAAGTTATACGGTTTTCAAGAAATTTCGGTCATATGTTCGCTCTTTCCGCCGGTCTGGATTTTGCCGCGGGAGAGGCGGCTATAACACTGGATGCGGACTTGCAGCACCCTCCGGAGATCATCCCCAAATTAATTCAAAAGTGGGAAGACGGCTATGATATTGTCAATACCATCAGAAAAGAGACAAAAGATGCGGATCTAATTAAAGAACAAGGCGCAAATTTATTTTATTGGCTGGCCAATAAAATGACAAAGAATAAATTATCACCCGGCAGCGCCGATTTCAGGCTGCTTAACAGAAAAGCCGTCGATTCGCTGAACCAATTTCATGAGCGGGCGCGCTTTCTGCGGGGGCTTATAAGCTACGTCGGCTTTAACCAGGCATTTATTGAATACAAAGCCGAGGCAAGAACTGCCGGCAAAAGCAAATATTCTTTTCATAAAATGCTCTCGTTCGCGCTCGATGGGATAACCTCATTTTCGACCTTCCCTTTGCGGCTCGCAACCTACCTGGGACTGGCAACCGCTTTTCTGGCCTTTGTTTATTTAATTTATGCGATCTTCGTCCGCATGTTCACGAACCAGGCGATCGAAGGCTGGGCCTCGGTTTTGACCGCCGTACTTTTTATCGGCGGGATCCAGCTGATCTTCCTTGGAATAATCGGAGAATATCTAGGCCGCGTTTATGAAGAGACAAAAGGAAGGCCGCTTTATATTATTAATGACAAACTTGGGTTCTAAAAACACTTGGGGGATCGTGAAAAACGGTTATACTATAATTGAATTAATAATTGTATTGGCTATTGTCGCGGCCATGTCGGCAGCCACCATTACGATCATTTCAAACGCAATGAATACAATGGAATTATCCTCCGCCGCAAACAAGGTCGTATCGGACCTGCGCTACGCGCAAAACACCGCCAGCTTTACCGGCAAATGGATCGGAATTACCTTTGAAGCATCCCCCGCAGATCAATACACAGTATATACAACGACCGGAACACAAGATATCGCCCTCGTTAACCCGACAAAGCCAAGCACTGCATTTACAATAAATTTGAATTCTGATTTTCATGTGGGGATAAGCGCCGTCAATATCTCCGGCGGCAGCCAAGTCGAATTCAGCCCGATCGGAACTCCTTATATCGATAAAACCGGAGCAGAGCTTGCGGCGGACGGGACGATCACATTAAATAAAGGGGCTGCCACAAAAACGATCCATATCACGCCTGTTACCGGCAGGTTATTTATTCAATGAAAAAACCTTGCTTAAAAAACAAACCCGGCTTTACCCTGATCGAAACCATTATGGCGATCGTTATAATCAGCATCCTTTTTTATACGCTGATCGCAATTTTTGTTACTATCATCCCGCGCGCCCAAAAACTCGAAAGTATCGATAAGAAGATCTATCTGGCCCAAGAAAAAAGCGAAGAACTGCTTTCCAGAAGTTTCGCAACGATCGCAAATGTTGCCGCGACCTCATTTTCGGGGGATTTTTCGAATTACTATTTCTCAGTAGATTGGACCTATGTCGCTTCTACCGAATTAAACACTGCCGTCGTCGGTCCGACAAATTTTAAAAGAGTAAAGATCAGCGTCTGGGGAGGGCCGGAAAACAATTCCCCGACAATAGAGGTAATTACACTTGTTACATCCGTTGAAGTACAATAATTCCAGGAATGGTTTCACGCTCGTTGAAACAGTGATCTTAATAACACTGGTTTCAGTCCTTACTGTTTTTTTAGGCGGATTTGTATTAACATTTTCCCGCGCTTGGCTCTCTATTCAAGGACGCGATACCGCGGTAGGAAGCGCCAGGTTTGGAATGAATCGGATCATCGCCGAAATTCGCACAGCAAATACCACCGATGGATTATCTACAATAACAACTTCAGAGTGCTCCTTTACCGACATTGACGGACAGAGCATTGATTATAAACAAAACGGAACCAGCCTTATGCGAAATACCGACATATTATTGTCTAATCTTTCTACGCCAGAAGGACTTCGGTTCACATATCTTGACGCGTTAAGCTCCCCCACCGCAACAAAAAAGAATATCCGCGCGATCAGGGTTTGGCTCTATGTTACAGCCGGCGATCAAAGGGTTACGCTTGAATCATCCGCGCGGCTAAGGAATATCCTCCAATGAAAAAAGGACAGGCATTGATCATCGCGATTTTTGCCATGATAATCCTTTCAATGCTGGGGATCATGGCGATCAATTTGGTATCCACGGAAAGTGTTTCGACTTCCAGGAATTTGATGGGGATACAAGCGCTCTATTTGGCTGAATCCGGCATAAATTTTACAATGGCAACTTCGCTTTCCGCCAGCACGGATTGGAACGATTTATCCGATCTCGGGCCTGTCAGCCTAAATCCCGGAACATTTTCTATCCATTATATTGCAAAATCCATAAGCGCCTGCACCCTGGAATCGACCGGCATTTCAAACGGCATAAGCAGAGTTATTAGAACAACTTTAACAAAAAAGCCAAGGTATCCCGGCGCATTTGATTATGTAATTTACCATAATAACAATTTCCCTCACACAGCTCCAAGGCTTTGGATCGAAAGCAATGTTTCGGGAGAAATATTTTCAAATAGCGACGTAGGCTTGCTTTTTGGAAAAAATATTAATGGGATGATCTCTGTGACCGAGGGACACAATGTTGTTACCTGGCATCCTACCCAATGGCAAGTTGTCGATGAACCGGCCGCCTTCCCGGTTTTTGATGGAACATCGTATCAAGATAAAATAAATGCCTATGACGCCCTGATCCCCAGCGGCAATCCAGGCAACAAAACATATTCTGGCAATACAATTATAACATTGAATGGCAACACCATTACCGCAGATTGGTTTGAGGCAAATGATAACGTTGTGATCAAAGGCTATGGCACGATCGCAGCCAAACATGACATTGCCATCCAAGGCCATTCTATCGTTTCTCCCGAAGGAGGAACTATTGTTCTGGCAGCGGGACAATGGCTGGCGGTCAGCGATTATGCGCTGGTAAGAGCCGGCACCCATCTATACACCAGAAATAATACGCTGGGGGTCCTCGACCATGGAACAGTCGATAACAGCCTTCTTCTTTCTAATAAAAGAATTTCTGTTTATAACAACGGAATGGTAACGGGAGAAAGCGTTATTTTTGCAGGTTCGGCTGCCGATATGATCACGGTTTTTGATGATGCCAAGATCCACGGGAGCATCTTAAGCGACAGCACGATCTTTCTCGGCGGGTCCGGCCCCCTCGGGATCGACTTTACCGGAATAATATATGCCCCCTCCCATCAGGTAGGGGTCTGGGGAACAAATTTCAAAGGCTCGCTGGTTTGCGATACAATTTTGGCAAATGTCATCGGCACGTCGCAATTCTTTTGGGATTATAAATATCTGCCGGGTACTTTTCCGGTCGGCTTGCAGCTCCCCGGCAGCCCGAATTTCATTTCGCTGGATTCCTGGAAAGAGATCTATTAATATAAAATTGACAACCTTCGATTATCGTATATAATTACTTCGAAAATGCCGCAACCAAAAAAAATAATTGGGATAGATCTGCGCGTTCGCGCCGTAAAAGTTATTGAAGCAGAAAAAGGGGCGAAAGGCTTTGTGCCAAAAAAATGGGGAATGGCGGAAATCCCCAGCGATCTTATCGATAAGCACCCTGAATTTGAGAACGCAAAAAGCGAAGCGCTGAAGAAACTTCTCCGCGACAATAAAATAAACGTCCGCGATGCAAATGTAGTTGTCGGCGGCAGCGAAACTATTATTCGCAAATATTCGCTGCTGGACACCCCTCCCGCGGAGATCGCCAACACGATCAAATGGAAACTGGCGGAAGAGATCCCCTTTCCGATAGAAGAAGCTATCTTTGATTTTTACCCTATCGGGATCGAAGAAAAAGGAAAACCGCAGCACTTTATCGCGGCGTGCATAAGCAAAAAGATCTATCTTGAACTTCGGCAAATATTAAAGA
>JBAYJF010000099.1:0-4930 GCA_041665245.1 Candidatus Margulisiibacteriota bacterium
TCATTACAAATCCGGCAAACACAGAGGCTGCCAAAAGTTGCGCGAATATTTTCTGCCAAAAGGTCAGCCCCAAGTTTTTTCCTCTTAGTATTTTCAATAGATCATCCAGGAATCCGATCAAGGCAAAAGCAATAAACAATAGCAGGATCGCAAGATATTGGGGGGTAAATTCAAAATCGACCAAGACAAACGATAAAATTATTATAGAAAGAATGAACCCGATCCCCCCCATCGTGATCGTCCCTGCCTTTGATCTATGCGCGGAAGGCCCCTCTTCGCGAACAGGCTGGCCAATGTGAAAGAAATTCAAGACCCAAATAGTGGGATAAGTAATAAAGAAGGAAATCACGATTGACGACAAAAATATTGCTAATGGCTTTAACACAATGCAATTTTACTACGAATTGAAGACAAAAAAAAGTCCCTCCCGAAAAAATCGGGAAGGACTTTTATGAACGAAAAAATACTATTTACAGATACAGTCTTAGACCGGAATAGACAAGACCTCCATTTGCTCCCGCATTCCAGGTTGTTGCCCCGGCTGCAGAAGTTAAGGAAAGCGCCGTTAAGTCAGCAAAAATCGATAAATTAGACGCAAATATGTATTCCCCACCGAACAGGAGGCTTAACGTAGTAGTCGTCGCTCCTGCATTTGAAAACAACATTAGTTGAGGAGCCCAATATGTCCGAACAGCACCAATTTGTCCCAATGAATTATCACCTTTAACAAATAATGTTACCGTCGTTGTACCGGCTGCACTTGCCAAACTTCCACCAAGATCAAATACCATAGATCCCAAACTCATTCTGACCGCAGGGCAACCATTGGTATTCAATGATATAGCGGAAAACATGCTCCCAGAATTTGATTGCGACTGAGAAACAGCCGGAACCGGTGCTGATGGTTTCTTAGCAGGCGCAGCAAAAACCGATGTTGCAATTAATAATACACTAACCAATAATAATACTTTTTTCATTCTTCACCCCCTAGTTTTTTTTTATTTACCTTTGAAAAGATTATGCAGGAAATCGGCCGCCATATCTTTGCAGCCGAGCCCAAAGGCAATGGCAGCTGCAAGGCCGAAAGCGCCTATAATTACTCCGATCTGGGGGACAAAAAAGTCGGTGCTTACGCCAAGGTGACCAAGCGCCACCAAAAACGTAATAATTACAACAATATAATAGATAAATCTGGAAAGGGTTTTTGCCCCCTCGATCCCGATATTTACCGCAATAACTCTAACAATTCCGGAGAATAGGGAAGCAAAGAAAAGCCCGATCCCAAGGATCATCGCAAAAACCAGAACGATCGCTAAATAGCCGAAAAAGTTTGATATCGCCGGCTCCAGCGGAAGGGTATAGATCTCCGCCATCCCTATCACAGTAATAAATATTACCAGCCAATAGACTAAGCCGCCTAAAAGGGATGAAACCGGTTTTCGAATATCCGCTTTTTCAAAGATCTCGCTAAATTTTGCCTGTTTTGCCAATTTATCAAGATTGATCAACTTAGCGACAAAAATAACCCCGGCTTCCAAAGCTTTAGCAACAATAAAGCCAATAAGAAGAAAAAATAAAGCAGATATTAGGTTCACAAAAAGGGGGGCAACTCTCTGCCAAGCCAAATTAAAAGAATTGAGGACGCTATCCATGCGACTCCTTATTTATACTATTTTAAAATAACTAATAAAAGAGAAACAACGAAAAATACTATGACCAGTCCCCAGGTCAGCCGGTCAAGCCCCTCTTCCATCCCTTTTGGAGATCCAAAAAGTTGGGCTGATCCACCGATCCCGCCAAGCCCCACACCTTTCGCTGTATGAAGCAGAACGGCAAAGATCACTAATACCGCGGATACAAGCTGGATAATCAAAAGTAAAGCTTTCATATTATTTTATTTTATGCTTCCTGAGGAGATATGTCAACTCGATAATAATATTTTTTTCAAATATTTCCCTGTATAACTGCTAGAATTACGGGCAATTTCTTCCGGGGTCCCTTTTGCGATTATCTCTCCCCCTGCATCACCACCCTCCGGCCCCATATCTATAATGTGGTCGGCAGTTTTGATCACATCCAAATTATGTTCGATCACGATAACGGAATTTCCGCCGGAAACTAGGCGGTGCAAGACCCCCAGTAGCTTATTAATATCATCGAAATGCAGTCCTGTTGTCGGTTCATCCAGGAGATAAAGCGTTTTTCCTGTAGATCGCGCGGCCAATTCGGTCGCCAGTTTTATCCTTTGCGCTTCCCCACCGGACAATGTCGTTGCCGCCTGGCCAAGCTTGATATAGCTAAGTCCGACATCCATAATAGATTGCAGTTTCTTTCTGATCTGCGGAATGTTCTCAAAGTGGGTATACGCTTCTTCGATCGTCATATCCAGCACATTATAAATATTTTTCCCTTTGTAATGGACTTCAAGCGTCTCCCGGTTATACCGTTTTCCTTTGCAAACATCGCAGGGAACATAAACATCCGGCAGGAAATGCATTTCAATTTTAACCAATCCATCCCCACCGCAAGATTCGCACCGTCCGCCTTTTACATTAAAAGAGAAACGACCGTTCTTATAGCCGCGCATCCTTGATTCCTGGGTCATAGTAAATAATTCACGAATGTGGTCAAATACTCCGGTATATGTGGCTGGATTTGACCGGGGGGTTCTGCCAATGGCGGTTTGATCGATAATGATCACTTTGTCGATATTTTCCAATCCGTCGATACGAGTATGTTCGCCTGCCTTATCCAGCGAGCGGTAAAATTTCTTTGCCAGGGCTTTGTATAAGATGTCGTTTATGAGCGAACTTTTGCCGGACCCGGAGACACCGGTAATGGCTGTAAATGTCCCTAAAGGAAGTTTTACATCGATATTTTTCAGGTTATTATGTTTTGCTCCGATGATCTTGATCTCTTTGCCGTTTCCGCGATTTCTTTCTTTTGGTATGAGGATCTGTTTTTCGCCTTTTAGATATTGGCCGGTGATCGATCTTTTTTCATTAATGATATCTTCAACTTTTCCCCGCGCAACGATCTCTCCTCCATGCCGCCCTGCCCCCGGACCGATGTCAACCAAATAATCGGCAGCCCGCATTGTCTCCTCATCATGCTCAACTACAATGACCGTATTGCCTATGTCCCTTAAGCGGGTCAGCGTATCCAACAAACGCTTGTTATCTCTTTGATGCAAGCCGATCGAAGGTTCATCTAAGATATACAAAACACCGACTAAACCGGAGCCGACCTGCGTCGCCAGTCTTGTCCGCTGGGCCTCGCCGCCGGAAAGAGTGGAAGAGATCCGATCGAGCGAAAGATAATCCAAACCAACATCCATGAGGAATTTTAATCTGGTCTTTATCTCTTTGATGATCTGGGAGCTAATATGGAGTTCTTTTTCGCTTAAATTTAGTCCATTTAAATAATCCTGAACTTTATTGATAGAATAATGACTTACGTTAGCGATCGATTTCCCATTTATTTTTACCGCCAAACTTTCCGGCCGAAGCCTTTCTCCTTCGCAGTCGGAACAAGGGACCGAACTCATATAGCGGTGCAGGTGAAAGCGCATATTTTCTGATTTTGTTTCAATGTATCTTCGGTGAAGGTTATTCACAACCCCTTCGAATTCGCCTTCATGCTCCCAATAGCCTTGCCGCATCACATGCTTGAATTTAACCGGTTTGTCACTTCCATAAAGAATTACGTTCAATTGGCTTTTTGACAGTTTATTTATCGGCGTATTTAGGTCAAATCCATATTGCTCGCCAACGGCGTTCAGTTTTTGCAGATAATAAGTCGCTGCATTCCCCCAGGGAGCGATCGCACCTTCGGCTAAAGTTAAGTTCTTATCGGGAATGATCAAGTCCGGGTCAAACTCCAACTTATCCCCTAGCCCGCTGCATTTTGGGCATGCGCCGTAGGGACTATTGAAGGAAAATATCCGGGGTGTTATTTCATCCAGAGAAATTCCGCAATCGGCACAGGCAAATTTTTCGGAATAGACCCTTTCTTTAGCCTTTTTCCCTTCACCGTAGGTAATCATCACCAGGTCATTGCCGTATTTAACGGCGGCTTCGATCGATTCGTTCAGCCTTTTCTGGTTCGCTTTGCTAACCACGATCCGATCTACCACGATCTCAATATCATGCTTAACTTTTTTATTTAATGTTGGCGGGGTCTCGATCTCATAAACTTTTTTATCGACCCTAACGCGGATAAAGCCATCTTTGGATATTTCTTCAAAAAGACTTTTGTATTCACCCTTTTTACTGCGGATAAGAGGGGCAAGGATCATAATATTTTTGCCGTTCAATTCTTTAATAATTAAGTCGACGATCTGTTCCGGGGTTTGTTTTTCTATCTTTTTTCCGCATTTCGGGCAATGGGGAATTCCAATACTGGCAAATAATAGCCGCATGTAATCATAGATCTCGGTTACGGTCCCGACGGTTGACCGCGGGTTTCTTGAGGGAGATTTTTGATCAATTGATATCGCCGGGGACAAGCCTTCAATGGAATCAACATCCGGTTTTTGCATCTGTTCCAGGAATTGGCGAGCGTAGGCGGAAAGGGATTCAACATACCTTCTCTGCCCTTCCGCATAGATGGTATCGAAGGCAAGGGATGATTTACCCGAACCTGAAAGCCCCGTAAAGACGACTAGTTTATTACGAGGAACTTCGAGGTTGATATCTTTGAGATTGTGTTCGCGCGCGCCTTTGATGATGATCTTGTCGGTGCTCATTTACCTAATTTTAGCATAGAAAAGATGCCCATAGTAATGTCCGATAAGAAATATTATGTTAAATTAAAAGTTTAAAATTCCCTTTGGTCTAATTATTGCTTCGTTTCTCTTTTACTTTTTCTGCTTGATCAGAAAAAGTAACCTGCCTGCCGGCAGGCAGGCAAAAAGAATCAAGTGACTTCA
>JBAYJF010000100.1:0-4779 GCA_041665245.1 Candidatus Margulisiibacteriota bacterium
AACCGGCGCACCATACCGAATTGTGGACGAATCAGGAATCGGCGACCGGATTAATATTAAATACCAATATTGAAATGCCGACCGGGGAAAAATTAAAGATCGGGATCACCGGTGATTCGCGCTACGAGCCCGGGATAGGGAAGAATTTTGCGGATGCCCAGATCATGCTCTTAAATATCGGATCGATCGAAAAAGAAGAGGGGAAATTCCTCCGTCAGCATTTGGGGATGCTTGGCTGTATCAATTTAATTAAAGAAGCGCGGCTCGGCAAGCCGCTATTGGCAATTTTAACCGAATTTGGTGAAGAGTTTGCCGGCAAGCGCGAGATCATCAGCCATATCATAGAAAACTGGGCCCAGCCGATCGAAGGAAATAAAAAGGGGATCCTTAAAGTTATTCCGGCGGATGTTAGTCTTGAAATAAGGCTGGACGACCTGACGATCAAAGAGACCGACACCGATATCTTTTTTCCCTACAACATGATCAAAGTAGACGAGAGCGATTTTGAAAGCTTGAAATATCGGTTTAGAGACTGAATCCCGTAGACCCCCTCTTGAGTTTTTCGCTTTACCCCCTCTTGGATTTATTGTTAAAATAGGCTGATCGTTAACCGTCTCCCCCTTGGTAAGGGGGAGAGCTTATTCGTTTGTGCTAGTTTTAATAAAATATGACAAAAATATTTAACAGAAGAAAAGACAAGATAAAAAGAAAAATACTTCGGAATAATATGACGCCGGAAGAAAAGATCTTGTGGGAGCGGATAAGGGGAAAGAAAATAGACGGAATAAGGTTTAGGAGGCAATATAGTGTTTGCGGATTTATTTTGGACTTTTATTCCCCGGAATTAAGATTGGCTATTGAAGTCGACGGCGGGTATCATCTAAAAGAAAGCCAAAAAGCCTATGACGTTGCCAGGCAGAAAGTGATCGAAAGTTTCCAGATAAGTTTTTTGCGGTTTACTAACGATGAGGTCAGAGAGGTATTAGCTAGGGTTATTCAAGATATTAAAGCAAAAGTGAACGACTTAACTCTCCCCCTTTCTAAGGGGGAGATAGTGAATGAGAAATCATATATTAACGTAAAAGCTAAGAGGGGGTAAAAGAGTGAATATCCTAGTAAAGAGTCTGTTTATTTTAGGCGTACTAGCCTCAACCTGCTTCGCTTCGCAGAAAATAGAAATGCGATTTGAATACTATCCAAACGGCCAAACAAAAGAAGCCTATTCCGTTTACATAGATAAAAATGGGAATGAGATAAGAGATGGCATGGATATTGGATGGTCTGAGGATGGTAAAAAGTTGAAGGAAGTGGAATATTTAAACGGTAAATTTAACGGAAAATTAGTAGATTGGTGGGGGAACGGGAAAAAACGAAATGAGATAGAGTATAAGGACCATAAATTAAACGGCAAATTTATTTCCTATTATGAAAATGGTAATACAAAAGAGGCTTCGGAATGGGTCGATGGAGTTGAAACCGGCATGTATATTACCTGGCATGATAATGGAGAGAAACGATCAGAGGTCGAGTTTAAGGAAGGTAAAGAGACCGGGAAGATGTTTACGTGGGAGCGCGATGGACAAAAGGGGTCAGAGTCTGAATATATTAATGGTAAATTAAATGGCAAAATTATTAAATGGTGGGGTGGCCGAAAAAGAGAAAATGCTGAATATAAGGATGGGAAATTGATCGGCAAACGGATCGTGTGGCATGAAAATGGAAAAGTAATGGCGGAAGAGAATTACAAAGACGGCAAGTTAGATGGCAAAGCCTTTGAATGGTATGACAACGGGAAGAAAAAGGCGGAAGCAACATATATAAATGGCAAATATAATGGTAAATATATTACCTGGTATGAAAGCGGGAAGAAAGAATCAGAGTCGGAATATAAAGACAGCATGCTTGTTCGGCAGATCTACCCATAACTAGCCGACCCCCTCTCAGGTCTTACTTTATCTCTGGCTTTTCTTTAACCGTCTCCCCCTTAGAAAGGGGGAGAACTAATTCGTTTACGTACGGTAGTAATAAAAAAAGCGAGGGTAGACAGCTAATCTCTCCCCCCTGCCTGCCGGCAGGCAGGCTTACCAAGGGGGAGATGGTGAACAATAAAGCTAAAATAAACGACGAAACTAAGAGGGGGTCAATACCTTATCTCGAACCGCTTAAATTCCCCGGTATAATCCGACCAATCGATCGTATACTTTTCAATATAGCGCTGCATGAGGAGATAGATGTTGTCCAAAAAGGTCTTTAATATTTCTTCATCGCCTTCGGCGACGAGCTCCACTTGTTCGCTAGCGAGGTTTTTTACATAACCGGTGATCTGGAATTTTGCGGCGGCATCGGTTACCGTATATCTAAAGCCGACGCCATGAACACGACCGGAATAGTGGACTTCAACTCTTTTTTGGGGCATATTTTTTTATGTTGACCGGCCGGATGATCCCTTTTTCGGTTATGATCCCGGCGATTAATTTAGCCGGGGTGACATCGAAAGAAGGGTTGGCCGCTTGAATATCGGTCGGAGCGATCCTTTCGCAGCCGATCTGAAAAACTTCTTCCTGGGAGCGCTCTTCGATCACGATGTCGTCGCCGCTTACGGTCGCAAAGTCGATCGTAGAAAATGGGGCTGCGATATAGAAGGGGATCTTATGGTATTTTGCCAGAACGGCTGCCCCGTAGGTCCCGATCTTATTGGCCGAATCGCCGTTCAAAGCGACGCGATCCGCGCCGGTGATAACGATATTTATCAGCCCTTTTTGCATATGATAGCCGATCATATTATCGGTAATTAAAGTGAATGGGATATGATAGTTTTTTAGTTCCCAGGCGGTCAGTTTTGCCCCCTGGAGGCGGGGACGGGTTTCGGCGGCATAGACATGGATATTTTTTTTATCGTCATACGCACGGCGAATGACCCCGAGGGCGGTCCCGTAATCAACGGTAGCAAGTGCGCCGGCATTACAGACCGTTAAGATCCGCATCCCTTTTGAAATTAATTTTGTCCCGTATTCGCCGATCTTTTTATTGGCCGCGACATCTTCTTCGGCCATTTTCTGGGCTTCGGCGATGAGGATCGGCTCTAATTTGCTTAATGGAAGATTGCGGATCGGGCGGGCGGTTTTCATGATCCGCTCAACGGCCCAGCATAAATTAACGGCGGTCGGCCGGGCGGCGATCAATCTTTTGGCGGAATCTTCCAGACGGGTGATCCCCATGACGCAACCAAAAGCGGCCGCAACGCCAATTGCCGGCGCGCCGCGCACCTTCATTGTTTTAATAGCGTCGATCACATCGTCTACGGTCTTTAAATAAAGATGGCGCATTAAATGCGGGAGATGCGTCTGGTCGACAATTTTAAGGGTGCCGTTATCCCATTCTATCGTTCGCATTATTTAGTAAATTATTTTATTTAACGGATATTCAACAATTCCCTTGGCTCCGGCTTTTTTTAGCTTGGGGATCATTTCACGGACGATCTTTTCATCGATGATCGTATCGACATCTACCCAATCCTGATTGGATAATTCTGCAATCGTTGGCGTCTGCAGGGCAGGGAGGATCGAAAGGATGTTTCTTAACTGTCCCTTCATCACATTCATTTTTAATCCTACTTTTGATTCGGCGTTTAGAGCACCCTGCAAGAGAAGAATAATATTATTTAATTTATCTTTTTTCCAGGCATCGCTCATGGCCGCTTGATTGGAGATAACGACCGTATTGGATTCCATGACGGTATCGATGACCTTGAGGTGATTGGCTTTAAGCGAGGAGCCGGTTTCGGTCAGTTCAACGATCGCGTCGGCCAGGACCGGGGGTTTAGCTTCGGTCGCGCCCCAGGAGAATTCTACGGAAGCGACAACTTTATTTTCCTTAAGATATTTTTTGGTGACGTTAACGAGCTCTGTTGCGATCCTTTTTCCTTTGAGATCTTTTACGGTTTTGATCTTACTGGTTTCGGGAACGGCCAGGACCCATTTAACTTTGCGCATTCCTTGTTTAGCGTATATGAGGTCGGCAATGGTCTTTACTTTGCAGCCGGATTCAACGACCCAATCGGTACCGGTCAGACCGGCATCTAGGACGCCATCGGCGACATAGCGGGCCATTTCTTGGGCTCTGACTAAAGTAATTTCAAGTTCGGGGTCATTAACGGTCGGGAAATAGGACCTTTCCGAGGGGCGAATTACCCAGCCGGCTTTTTTTAGCAGTTCGAAAGTAGATTCCTGCAGGCTTCCTTTTGGCAGACCAAGTTTAAGTTTTTGCATTATTGTGCTCCTTTTAAGCTACTTTATCACAAAAAGTATCTTGGGTGCAAGTTTAAATATTGGGGGTAAAAATTTGATAAATATGGCAATATCTATCCTATACGATACTTATATGTCACTTATTTTCACGAATTTTAGCTAATCTCGAATTACCCGAATAACCATTTTCTCTAATTCGCTAATTAACTCTAATGATCTCTAATAATATTAGGGTAATTAGAATAATTCGAGCCATTAGCGAAACGGAAATTTGGGTTATTCGAGTAAACAAAGATTAGTGATAATTAGAGATATTTTCTACTTGAACAAAAATATTATTAAAAAGGTTAATTAATCAAAGAAATAAATCCCGTTTTCCACTCTCGACTTCGGTGAGCATTTTAGCGATCTTATTTTTTAAAGTTTTCGGTTTAAGTTTATTTAGTTCTTTGCGGATAACTTTTTCGCCAATTTTCTTGGCTTCGGCGTCGCCGTAATCGAGTAAATATTCTTTAAACGTAATGAAAGCATT
>JBAYJF010000101.1:0-4690 GCA_041665245.1 Candidatus Margulisiibacteriota bacterium
GAAATTCGCCTTCATGAAGCTGGAATCGCTAGTAACCGCAGATCAGCGTGCTGCGGTGAATACGTTCTCGGGCCTTGTACACACCGCCCGTCACACCATGGAAGCTAGAAACACCTGAAGTGCCTTTCGGGGAGTTAAGGTGGAGCTAGTGACTGGGGTGAAGTCGTAACAAGGTAGCCGTACCGGAAGGTGTGGCTGGATCACCTCCTTTCTAAGGAGTATAACCGGGCGAACTCAGGATTTATCCTGAATAGCTCATACTCTTATGGTCGTTAAGATTCGCATCTAACTTTGCCTATTTTTCAAGGAACTTTATATTTCTTCTATAAATCCTAATGTTAAATAAAACTGACCCTTCAATTATCCAAAGCTATCTCGAAGACAGTTCTAATTTAACGGGTGGATCCTCGGATGAGCTCGTTATCCCCGAAAATGACCAAGAAATATCAAAATTCTTCTCCGATTGTAACTCAAACAACGTCCCTATCACCATGCATGGTGGAGGAACGGGAACGACCGGCGGCAGTATCCCCTTTGGCGGTAAAATATTATCTACTGAAAAACTAAACAAGATAATTAACGTCGATAAAGCCGGGATGTTTGCGGTAGTTGAGCCGGGTGCAACTTTGGCTGAAATAGAATTAGCTGTAAAAAAAGTGGGACTCCTCTACCCGCCCGATCCGACTGAAAAAAACGCCACTATTGGGGGAAATGTTGCCACGAACGCTTCCGGCGGCAGATGTTTTCGCTTTGGATCGACCCGCGACTGGATCAGGCGCTTAAAAATTATCCTTCCGAACGGAAATATTCTAAATCTAAAAAGAAAATTGATCACATTAGATAGGAAAAATCAATTTGACCTCCCTTTTGCAAATATCACAATGCCGAGCTATAAGATGCCATCAATCAAAAATTCTGCGGGATATTTTAATGCTCCGGGGATGGACTTTCTTGACCTTTTTATCGGATCCGAAGGAACTCTTTGCCTAATTTCAGAGATCGAATTAGCTCTGCGCCCTGCCCTTGCAGAAACTTTTGACCTGGTCACATTTTTCCCTGCTGAAAAGAACGCCGTTGATTTCGTATTAGAAAGTAAACGTCAAAAAGACGGGCTTATCAATTTCTATGAGTTTTTTGATGAAAATACGCTTCAAATGCTGAAAAAAAGTTATCCACACATTCCCGACAATGCCAAAGCCGCGATCTATGTTGAGCAAGAAGTAAATGAGAGCAATGCAAAAACTTATCTTGATAATTGGGGCCAACTGCTCGAAAAATATAATGCTTCGCTGGATAATTGCTGGCTGGGAACAGATGCCAAGCAAAAAGAAGATCTTTCAAAATTTCGCCATGCCATCCCGGAGCATATCAACGAGATGTTCAAGCAATATCATCAGGTTAAATTAGCGACAGATATCGCCGTGCCAGAGGATAAATTTATTGAGATATTTAATTTTTACGTCTCCGAACTCCGAACACATGACTCCCAACTATATTCCATCAAATTCGGCCACATCGGCGATAATCATCTGCACGTTAATCTAATCGCTAAAAAAGAAGAGGATCTACCACTCGCTAAAGAATTAATAATGCGATTCGTTAAAAAGGCCGTTGAACTGGGCGGAACTGTCTCAGCCGAACATGGGATCGGTAAAATTAAGCATCAATATCTAAAAGAGATGTATGGCGAAAACGGTATCAAAGAGATGATCAATGTCAAAAAGGTTTTCGACCCTAATCTTATCCTCGGCCGGAACAATATTTTTACCGTTTAGTAATTTAAGTAAATTGTCCCCGCTTTGGCGTTCCCATGATTTAATAAAGCGCGATCGCTTAAAATATCGCTAAATTCAAAGAAGTCGGTGCTCGTAACATAACTCTTATAGCTATCTACGCTGGCCGGCAAACTGCTGGAATCAGAAATAGCTTCAGCGGTCGGGTCAATGGCTTTTAGGGTGGCTTCCGTTGCCTCTGCGCTAATAACAAGATATTTTGCGGATGAAAAATTGGAATCGTTGCCACTCTTGACCTTGAAAAGGAAAGAATTCCCTGCCCCTTTCGATACCCCCTTGGCTACGATCTGCGTTATAGGATTGCTTTCTCTGGACCCTCCAATTGTCTGTTTAAATTCAAAAGCATGCGTTTCCGGGTTTCCCGAGATCCTAGTCCGGTTGTTGTATTCGCAAGCAGTGTCGTCGGTATTATAATCAACGCAATAGATAAAATCGATCGTAATATCCTTGGTGGTCTTATTATAAGCTGATTCCATAACTCCAACTTCCATCTTCTTTGGAGAAGCTGCTTCTCGCAAGATCCAGGTAACGATCGCTTTTACTTCGGTCGTTGTTTCTTTTAGAGCAATGCTCCGTTCATTTGCCGTGTCGTTATATGCCGCCTCATAGGTGATGTTGTTTGAGAAATTAAAGGGCGGATTTATGACCGCTGCCGATTCAAGCGTCACTGCCGATCCATACATTCCGCTAAAAATAGCGTCGACATCATACAACATTTTATAAATATTTGCCCGATCGATGACCCCTTCATCCCGCGAGGTTAGATATTCCCTCAGTGTGTAAAACACGCTATATACCGCATTCCCGCTCCCCCAGGTCGCTAATGTCTGGGCCAGGGTGGTCGGCGTAAAAACAGGCGTCGTATCTTCGGCGGTACTATAGAACACAACCGGCGTCGTTGAGGAAGGCGTATTATTCACGCTTCCGCAGCCAATAATGACCAAAGAACCAAGGACCAAGAGACAAAACAGCCAAACATATCTATTCATTAAATTTCTCCTCTTTCAAGCATTTTGATAAAAATTCCGCCGACTTTTCAATACAGCCCAAACAGGACATTTTTTTCAATTTCCTAATATCCGCGCATTTGTCCGATCCAGCCAGAGCAACAATGAATATATCAAATTCCTCTAATTTATCCAAGTGGTGTTTTTTTATCAATTCCCTTGTTGCGTAAATTGCGCCGCATAATCCTCCTGGCGCCCTTCCCCCTCCATGTGCCAAATATTTATTTATTTCATCTTCGTTAAGATTATATTTCCCCTGGAAGGCTTTGATTATTGCCTGGGCACAATTCATTTTTTCATGCCCATCTTTGCCTAAATAATGTTTTTTCGCTTTTTCTATTGGCATATTCTTAAATAATTCTCTTTCGGGATCTCTATTGGCGGTTCGTATTCCTGTATGAATTTTTGCAGCAATTCCGGTCCGGCATCGGAAACCGTCCTTTTTCGGCCGGTTAATCTTTTAATGAGCGTTTTTTTGGGCGCTGTCATTTCAATATATTGAAAATCTGTAGCATATTTATTTGCCAGCTCAAGCAGCCCCTTCCGCAATTTGCGTCTCGAAAAAGTTGCGTCCAAGATCACCCCGTTCCCTTGTTTTAATGCCTCTTCCGCTTGTGAAAGCATTGTTTTGTATGTTCTCTCGCTAAATTCGGTTGAATACAACTTATCAATAAGCCCTGGTTTTGTACGAGCATATAATGGGATCCTAGCTAATTCTTTCCTCACCCGATCCGAATTAATTAGTTTTAAACCGAACTTATTTGATAATTCTTTTGCCAACGTACTTTTCCCTGTCCCAATCACCCCGCCAATGGCTATTAATCGCGTCTTTTTCCACGCATACGCATGCGCAAGCTTGAAATATTCTTTTGCTTTATCGCATTCGATCGCCAAACTACAGACAAATCCCCTCACGGACGCGAAATGGCATTTGTAAAAGTTCAGGAGTTTTAATATCCCATTGTCACCGCTTATTTTTATATAGGCGGCCAATAATTCATCGTGCAGCGCTTGTTTGCCGTGAAATTCAAGCTCCATCAATAAAAAACTTATTTCTGCAGCTACATCGATATAGCGAAAATTATCATTAAATTCGATGCAATCAAAAATGATCGGCTTGTTAGTATAGAAGATATTTTCCGGATGCAGGTCCCCATGCAGGTCCTTGATCTTGCCAGCCTTCATTCTTTCAAGGAAAAGATCCTTTCTGTTTTTTAGGTACCCTTCCAGGTAGCCAAGGATCTCTTGCAGCATTTTTGGGCTGACCGCATTTTTATGGACGTTTCTTTCTAGAAAATCCTTTTCATATACTTTCCACAGATGCTTGGGATCCCCAAATGCCTGAATTTTACTATCCGTTCTTGCCCTCTTATGAAAGCGGGCGATTTCGCCGGCGAGGCGCCTTATCATCGCTTTGGTCACTAAATTTTTATCTAGGAGACGGTCCAGCCTTCTTGCTTCCGGCAGGGTCTTCATCTTAACCGCATAATCAACGATCTTTTCGTTGTAAAATATTGGAACCGTTCCAAGATAGACCGAAGGCGAATACCTTCGGTTCAGTTCGATCTCTCTTTCGCAGAAGTATTTTCTTTTAGCCAGCGTGGAATAATCGACAAAGGAAAATTTAACCTTCTTTTTAATTTTATAGGCGTATTTCGGACCAATAATGACAAAATCAATATGGGTCTCTTCCAGCCGCCAGCCTGGTTCAAAAATGGATCCAATAAAATCGGTTTGCTTTGGCATAACAGTATTATATATCCAATTCCATCGCCGTTTCCTTCTCTTTCGAAGAGAGCTCTTTATCAATTTTATCCGACATTAAATGGTGCGTCTTTAAATAGAAATACCATTTAACAAAAGAATCGACAATTATTATCAGGACCAGCA
>JBAYJF010000102.1:0-4547 GCA_041665245.1 Candidatus Margulisiibacteriota bacterium
GTTACTTTTTCTGATCAAGCAGAAAAAGTAAAAGAGAAACGAAACAATAAGTAGACCAAAGAGAATCTTAAACCCTCAACTAGACATAATATTTCTTATAAGACATATGAATTAATTAAACATGAAATTTAAACAAAATCAGTCCGATAAAGGATTAGAGAGACCCCTTGCGATGTCCTTCCTATTATGTTTTAATTTCATGGCAATAAACAATGGCAAATAATTACTATAATAACTATCCGAATAACAACAATAAACCGAAACCAAAAACGGTTAAACCAAAGCCGCTGCAATCCGGAGGAAATTTTACAACCGATAAAGACAAAGAAGTTTTGCGCGAGATCCAGCTAATTTACAGTCTTTTTCCAAAAGGAAGCAGCTTCAGAAAGATCGCTGAAAAAAAATTCAACAAAATAACCCGCAGCCCAGAAGAACTTATCAATTAAAGCGGGTCAACATCCACTACACATTTTATTCCATACGGGATCTCTATTCCGGATATTATCCCCGCCAGATCGACTTGCCGATTAAGCCGCTTGACCAGCAATTGGAAGCGCCATTCGTCTCTTTTTTTTGCCAAAGGCGCAACGACCGGTCCCATGACCTCGAACCCGCCGTTTTTTATGGTCACCTTCATCTGTTTTGAAAGTTCAAATGCATTTTCTTTATTCTTGCCGGAGATCAGTATGCTGATCAAATTTGAGAATGGCGGATAGCGCAGATCCTTTCTCTGTTTAATTTCATTATTATAAAATTCGGCATAATCGTGTTTCGAGGCTGATCGGATCGCATAGTGATCGGGGTTATTCGTCTGGACGATAACTTTCCCGGGAATAGTTCCCCTCCCTGCCCGTCCCGAAACCTGGGTCAAGAGCTGAAAGGTCCTCTCGCTCGAGCGAAAATCATCCGCGTAGAGCATTGAATCGGCAGAAACAACGCCGACTAAAGTTACACCCGGCAGGTCCAAACCTTTAGCGATCATTTGCGTCCCGATCAAAATATCTACGTTTTTACTGACAAGCTGTTGATGGTTTTTTTCATGGTCTTTTTTAATATTTGTAACCCCGCCATCGATGCGGAGCAGCCGGGCCTGCGGAAAATATTTTTTGATCTCTTCTTCGATCCTCTCCGTCCCGATCCCAAAGAGATTGATCTTGGCATCCTCGCAATGCGGGCAAATTATGTTCTCAGGAACAGAATAGCCGCACATGTGGCAATGCAGCCGCCGATCGCTGGAATAGTATGCTAGGGAGACCGAGCATTTCGGGCATTCGATCGTTTTTCTGCAGCTGCCGCACATCGCGTAGGTAAAATGTCCCCTGCGATTCACGAACAATATTACTTGTTCTTTCCTCGCCAAACATCCTTCGATCTCTTCTTTGAGTTTTCGGGAAAATATCCCGCGATTCCTTCTGGCGATCTCATCCGCCATGTTAATTATCTGGACCGGGGGAAGCGGCCTTTTGTCGATCCTCTCCGGCAGCTCCACCTTCCGATATTCGCCGATCTCAGCCTTGTAATATGTCTCCAGCGAGGGAGTAGCCGATCCGAGGATCACAACCGCCCTCTTTAGCTCGGCAAGCTTTAGCGCGACTTCCCGGGCATTATAGCGAGGGTTTGCTTCGGATTTATAGCTGTTTTCATATTCCTCATCCAAAACGATCAATCCCAGCTCTTTTACCGGAGCAAAAAGAGCAAGTCTAGTTCCAATAATGATCTTACTTTTTCCAGCCGCCGCAAGCACCCCCGCTTCGCGCCTTTTTTTATCGGTCAATCCGCTATGCATTACCGAAATAATATTTCCAAACCGAGCAGAAAATCTTTCAACCAATTGCGGAATAAGTGCAATTTCGGGTACTAAAATGATCGCCGTTTTATTTTGTTTGATGACATCTTCTGTCGCACGCATGTAAACTTCCGTTTTCCCGGATCCGGTAACTCCATGGAGGAGAAAAACCGCTTTCTCTTTCTTTTCTATAGCCTCTCTTATTTGCTTCCCGGCTTCCTCCTGTGCGGTCGTTAGTTTTAGGTTCATTTTTTCTTACCTTTGCTAAGGGGCAAGAACAGAGACAACGCCGAAAATAGATAACACATGTAGTACTCCGCAATCCATTTGGAAAGCTTTACCGCATCCTCATCAAAAAGGGGGAATGGGGAAACAACTTCTCCGATATCTTTGACCTGCTCAACGTCCGCTTTTTCGGTCAAGCCGACTATGTAGCCCAAAACCTTATTCCGGCCGAAAGGGACCCCAACCTGCATACCAACGACCACTTTTTCGACTAATTCTGCCGGGATCGAATAATGATAGATCTTGTTAAAGGCTTTTACGGCGCGGGGAATAATGACTTCAGCGTACATGCTCCGATTATAGCTGAAATTAGAGGCCAAATCGAACGATAATAAGATATGTCAGGCCTATTAATAACATATGGTCGCTCCCATACTCCTCGAGGAGGGTTAAGAACAAACCCCTTAGGCAAAAGAGAGCTAAAAACTTCTGCCCGACTTCTTCATTCGAGGTGTCAAGAAGCCTATAGTCTAATAAGAACCACGCCACCAACCGAACAGATCCTTAGCACTCAGGCAGAAAAGGTCGCCCAAGCGCTCGCATCGAAAATTGGCACCTGCGAAACCAATCTTCTAACTTATATCTTGTTAACTTCAATGCAAATTCATCACACGCCAACCCTGCACCATCAAAAGAGGGTAGCCGAATTATGCCGGCGAATTTCTGATGAGCTAGGGACCAATAATGGGAAGACAACTCTCCTTGTAGCAGCTGCAGTTATTCATGACACAGGGAAATTACTCATTCCCACAAATTTACTTGACCAGCGCCAGGACCTTTCTCCAAGTGAAATCAGAATAATTAAAGAAGGACATTTATTGTTTGGTTTTCATTTACTTCGCCTCTTTGGTTATTCTGAAGAGGTCACTGAGCTTGTTGGCCACCATCATGCAATGAATGGCAATAATCCTGAAGGGTTAATAAACCGCCCAATATCCACTGAAGGACAGATATTAATTGCTGCGGATCATTTTGATGCATTAACGAATGGACGGGGCTATAGAGATGGGAATTTTTCTACCAAAAAAGTCGCTATTGAAGAGATAAGCCGCTTGCCAATAGAAAGAGAAATTATCGATGCGCTTGAAAGCCTAGCAGTGCCCTCCGCATCCGCCGGAAGAACACGAACAAGATGAACAGGAGTGCGACGATTTTTCCGATCCGGATCCTCCGCAGCTGCATCTGCCAAAGGAGGTAAAAACCCTCAAAACATTCTCTGCTCCGCAGAATTCGCACTTTAAGCCGGTCGGCTTTTCATTCATCCCATGTTTTACCTCAAACTTCTTGCCGCACTCTTTGCATTTATAATCGTAATATGGCATCTAATATTTTTCCTGCGATCTCTTTTTTTGGACGGCTTTTCAGTTTTTCGCTTTTTCCGTTCTTAGAAATTATAGTAGCGTTCCCATTACTTGTTCCAAAGTTTTCCGGCCCGTTCGCTATTATAATATCCAGTTTTTTATCTTTTATTTTATTTTTAGCATTTTGAATAAGATTTTCTGTCTCAAGCGCAAATCCGACAACAATTTTATCTTTCCGATCCTTTCTTTTAGCAATATAACTGAGAATATCTTCAGTCTCTTCCAGGATAATCCTGTGCTCTGCTGTCCGCTGTCTGCTTTCTGCTTTCTTTATCTTCCCTTGTTTTTTCTCTTTCGGCCGAAAGTCCGATACTGCGGCAGCCATAACAACAATGTCCGCTTTTTCTATGTTTTTCTCGACCGCAGTCAGCATATCTTCTGCCGATTCAATTCTAATCGGTTGAATATCAAGGGGAGAGGGAAGATCGACATTAGCAGAAATTAAAGCAACCTCCGCTCCGCGTTCGCGCGCAGCTTCTGCAAGTGCGTATCCCATTTTTCCAGAGGAGCGATTAGAAATATAGCGGACCGGGTCGATCGCTTCCCGCGTTCCGCCGGCCGTAACCAATATTTTCTTCCCGGCAAGATCTTGTTTAATTCCCAACAGTTCAATAACTTTTTTTACGATCTCTGTGGGTTCTGCCATCCGTCCAATATCCTCAACCCCACAGGCAAGATGGCCTTCAACCGGACCGATCATCTCCCAACCCCTAACTCTGAGCTCCCTACTATTCTTCCTCACCGCCTCACAACGCCACATATTGCAGTTCATCGCTGGCGCCATCATTTTTTTGGCCAGGCTAGCCATAACAATTGTGGTAAGCGCGTCATCCGCGATCCCGTGGGCAATTTTTCCAATAATATTTGCGGTGGATGGTGCAATGAGGATCAGGTCAGCCTTTTCGGCTAACGCAATATGCGGAACGGGAGAATTAATTGTATCCTGCGAGAAGAGATCAAGAATGACTGGATTCCCGGATAAAGTTCGAAAGGTAAGCGGACCAACTAATTGCGCCGCTTCTTTCGTCATAACGACCCAAACATCGGCACCAAGTTTTTTTAAACTTGATACGATCTCGCAGGTCTTATAAGCCGCGATCCCGCCGCTGACTCCA
>JBAYJF010000103.1:0-4539 GCA_041665245.1 Candidatus Margulisiibacteriota bacterium
GTTCTTTTTGGGGGCCTTCAACTTTCTTCCTTTGGCTATCCCAGCAATTACGCGCAAAATTTATATCCTTATCAATACAGGCAGCCGCGTCTGTGCGTGCTTTTTGCATCAATTTTTCGTCCCTAATTATATCAGCAACCCTAAAGATTGGCAAACCTGACTGGCGCACTCCATAGAAGTCTCCGGGACCGCGCAAACGCAGATCTTCTTCGGCTATTTTAAAGCCGTCATTCGTGCTAATCATCACCCTCATCCGGTCTTCCGCCCCTTCGGTTTTTGGGTTACCTACTAAAAAGCAGAAGGACTCTTCCGATCCCCTTCCGATCCTTCCCCTCAGCTGATGCAATTGAGACAAGCCAAACCGCTCCGCATGTTCAACCATCATGATCGTCGCATTCGGGATATCGATCCCGACCTCGATAACGGTCGTTGAAACCAGGATATGGATCTTGCGCGCAATGAATTTATTCATAACTTCTTCTTTTTCCGCGCTTTTCATTTTCCCATGGATCAGGCCGACTTTGAATTTTGGAAAGACCTCGGTTTGCAGCCTGGCCGCCTCTTCGATGACCGATTTAAAATCCACCTCAAAAGATTCCTCGACCAGAGGGCAAACCACGAATACCTGGCGTCCCTGCCTAATTTTATCCGAGATAAATTTATACGATGCCTGGCGTTTTTCTTCAGGCACAAAATATGTTTTAATCGCTTTTCTGCCCGGAGGGAGTTCGTCAATTACCGAGCGGTCAAGATCGCCAAATAACGAGAGAGCCAGCGACCTTGGGATCGGGGTTGCCGTCATGATCATCACATGCGGAGTATTCCCCTTTTCGATTATCTTCATCCGCTGTTCAACCCCAAAACGATGCTGCTCATCGATTATCACCAATCCCAGATTATTAAACTTTATTTTTTCTTCAAGGATCGCATGCGTCCCGATGATCAGATCATCATCAAGGACCCGGGCACTCTTTGTTTTGATCGAAGTGGCGGAGGTTATCATATCAATTTTTATCTTTTGCCCTTTAAAGAATTTTTTCATTTTCTCATAATGCTGTTGGGCCAAGATCTCCGTTGGAGCAAGGATCGCCACCTGATAACCGCTAAGAATGGCGGCATAGGCTGCAAGGGCCGCCACAATGGTCTTACCCGAGCCAACATCCCCTTGAAGCAGGCGGTTCATCGGCTTTCCGCTTTTTAGGTCATAAAATATCTCGATCAAAACCCTCTTTTGGGCTGCAGTTAGTGAAAAAGGGAGGCCAGAAGTAAATTGTTCCATTTTGTTGGGATCAAAATCGATCTGAACGGCTGTGCTCTCATCTTTCATTTTTCGATGATTCAGCAATAATCCCAATTGGAACATATAGAGCTCTTCATACGCCAGGTATTCTCGGGCAGGGATCGTTTCATTTATATCTTTTGGCGCATGCAGCGTTTGGATCGCTTTCCTGATCTTTTCGTTCTCTACAAATCCCAGGTATTTTTCTACGGCGGTATCAACAATAGCTTTAACTTTTTTTGGATAAAGTCCCTCAGTCAATGGATAGACCGGAACAATGGCCTGATTCTCACCGGTATCGATCTCATACCCCCTTACCATCACCTGCAGCTGGTGGTCAAAAGAAGAATATTCAACTTTACCGGAAACGATCAGACCCATTCCGGGCCGGAAAAGACGCTGAAGGAACGGCTGGTTGAACCAGATCGCTTGGATAGAGGCTGTCCCGTCATGCAGAATAACTTTCAGGATCGTATAGCGGCTTCGGGTCTGGGCCATCTCAACCCGGGTAACTTTTCCCTTTATAACTTCCAATGGAGAAGGCCGGATCTGCACTATCGGCTTAACATTTCGCCTGTCTTCATAACTGCGCGGGATAAAATAGAGGATGTCCTCAACAGTGCGAACACCGACTTTTTCAAAGACTTTTGCCAGCTTTGGCCCTACCCCTTTGATATATTGAACGGAGGTTTCCAGATCTTTATTTGACATAGCGTATAAAATATCTTATCATATATAATATGAGTAGGAAATGCTTTGTCTGCAAAAAGAAGCCTGTAAAGGGAATGACCGTCTCCCATTCCATGCATCACACTATCAGGTTGTTTAATCCCAACCTGCAAAAAGTAAGAATTATGGTAAAAGGGAAAGCAAAGAAGGAACTCGTCTGCACCAAATGCCTCAAAGCCGGTAAAGTCCAAAAAGCCCTCAATAAGTAGTCTACATTTTATTTGTACTGAAATTATCATTATTACCCAACGATAAATTATTGATCCAATTCGCTTTTAACAATTTATAAGTGGAGGGCTAAAATGAGTGAACTATCAGGCGTATCTGGATATCATGTTTATCAATATCAAAGCAATGATTATTATGTTCGAGTATTACCTAATCAATACTATAGATCTGGCCGCGATTACAAGGAAGTTGAAGATGACAAACTTTTAATCCCTGAAGAATGGTTTGACAAACCTTCCGGTTACTCAATTTCCATAAACAACATCCCTGCATGGCAGGTAACAAGAGGGGAAGAATATATATCCGCTTGCGGGGATAGCAAAGCAATAATGTGTAGTGACTTTTTTGAGGATAATAAGGGCACCCCCCACGTTCTACACCCGGAACAGCTCCAAATCGGCGATATTCAAAATATTCCCCCATCTGATGTGACTCTTTTTGGGATGTCTTTGTTATGCCAGGCGTACATTGAAACAAAAGCTGGTGAATATCAAAAAGCCATTGATGCCCTGACTAATTTTGCATCTATTGAGAGAGCTTTTGGCGCTGATGGATTAATTTCTTATGATAGCCCAGAACCTATCGCCCTTCTTTATGAAACACTTACAATTTTGGCTAAAGATGGCTTTCTAGACCATTTTCACAGAGCAATGAGCATCATTAAAAATCATACTATTAGATCTGTTATTTTAGCAGTCAACTTAGAATCAAAAATTCGTACAATATCATATAGCGGTGATTCCATCATTCAAACTTCTGAACAATCATTTACAACAAACACTCCATTGGAAAAAGCATTAGTATCAATTTGTCTTGATGTTTTTGTTAATATTGAAGCAAGTTCTCCTTTTCAAGTTGATCTGCAACTTCTACTGAATAATTGGGAAATAGTGGCTCCAGTTCTTCTTACAATATTAATGACTAAACCCGTAAGAGAGCAAAATAAAATGAACTCAAATTGGGAAGAAACCTATTCTCGGCCAAATTATGAAGCAGCCTTGTTACTAGGAAAGATTTCCATGCTTGCCCGAAAAGAGGGCTGCTTGGAAGTATTACAATTTATTAAAGAACATGCTTCTAAAGAAATTGTTCGTCTATTATCATTTAATAACCCGCGACCGGGAATTGACTTCGGTTATGTATACATTCTATATCCACTTAGAAGGGCCGTCCTGCAAGCACTCGTCGATATCGGAGATCCATCTGTTATTCCTGCGATAGCATCTAGTGGAAATATTAACTATTGTTCTCCATATAATAGTGGGCCGTATGGTGATGGACAATGTTATTCCGTAATCAATGAAAAACGCCTTGCTATAGAGTATTTATCAAAACAAATAGAAAGTGGATCCTTTGTCCTCCCCCCAGAAATACTACAATACCGGGGTCAACACGTTAAAATTCGATAAATGAGTGGGCGAGTATAAAAAGTAATTATCCCTTTTCCTTATCTTCCGGATGCTTGAACCTCTGCGTAGCGATCTCGTCCATGAATTTCATCTCAAGGTCCTGCATTAATTTATTATATTCTTCAAGTTTGCGCTCTTTATGTTTCTCCATGATCTTCTTATCTTTAACCGAGCTAATTAACTTTGTCCGCTGTTCTTCAAGCTTGTTGCTGGCATCGATCACTTTTTCAACCTGCTTCTGCAAGTCTTCCTTCAGCACCTCAAGATGGGCTTTGCGGCGCAAAACTTTCTCGAAATTCGTGATTGGCCCGGCTTTAAACACATTGCGAAGCTCATTCTCTTTTCCTTTTTTTTCGTCTTTGATTTCGTCCTCTTTTTTCTTCTCGGCATTATATTCGCGGTTCTTTTCGGCGAACTTTTCCTGTTCTTTCTTCTCTTTGATCTCGCGCACCTTCAGCACCGCTGAAAGATCATATTTAAATTTCTTGCCTGGTTTTGGCTGCTTTACCATTTATTTTACCTAAAGATCCCAAGGATCCGGCTAACCGTTTCTTCAAATGCAACTTTTTCAAAGGTACCCTGCTTTAGAAATTCATTTACCTGATCGATCTTTGTTAGGGCATAATCGATCTTTGGATTGCTCCCCTTAACATAAGCACCGATATTAATTAAGTCTTCCGCCTCAGAATACCTGGCCAAGACCTCTCTTAATTTACCCGCCGCCTCTTTATGTTCACTGCTAACAAGATTTACCATCAAACGAGAAACGCTGTGCGGAACATCGATCGCCGGATAATGGTTCTTTGCCGCAAGATCCCTGGAAAGCATAATGTGTCCGTCTAAAATAGATCGGCACTGGTCAGCGATCGGCTCGTTAAAATCATCCCCTTCAAC
>JBAYJF010000104.1:0-4507 GCA_041665245.1 Candidatus Margulisiibacteriota bacterium
AAAGGGAATGTTACTATCTCGACAAATATGGCCGGAAGGGGAACGGATATTGTTCTGGGGGATGGGGTAAAAGAGCTTGGTGGTCTGCATGTTATCGGTACGGAAAGGCATGAGAGCCGCAGGATCGATAATCAGTTAAGGGGTCGGGCTGGGAGGCAAGGGGATCAGGGTTCATCCAGGTTCTATGTTTCGCTTGAAGACGATCTTATGAAGTTATTCGGGTCCGGTCGGATCTCCGGGATGATGGAGCGCCTTGGCATTGAAGAAGATGTGCCGATCGAGCACCGGCTTATTTCCCGGGCGATCGAGAATGCCCAGAAAAAAGTTGAAGAATATCATTTTGGCATCCGCAAACAAGTGCTTGAGTTTGACGATGTAATGAACAAACAGCGAGAAACAATTTATGCCTTGAGAAGAAAGATCCTGGAAGGCAGAGAACTAAAAGAAAAAATATTTGAAATGCAGGGGCAGATGGTGGACGAATGGATGGGGCGTTTCCTTCCAGAAAAAATTAGGCCGGAAGAATGGGATATGGAAGGATTGGTTAAAACGGCCAAAGAGATGGTCGCACCGTTTGAAATGGATTTTAATTTCGAAGAAAAAAAGAGGGAAGATATAAAAGAGATCCTTCTTGAAAGCGTTAAACATGCTTACCTTATGCGCGAAGAAGAAGTCAGCTCTGACATCATGCGCGAAATCGAAAGAAATGTTCTGCTCAGGGTGATCGATACGTCGTGGATCGAGCAGCTTCACAATATGGATGTGTTGCGGGAAGGTATCGGTCTGCGGGGTTGGGGAGGGCGGGATCCATTAATTGAATATAAGATCGAAGGATATACGATGTTCCAGGAAATGATGCATGGGATCCGCGAACAGGTGAACAGCATGATCCTGAAAGTTCAGCTGGCAGGTGAAGAGAATCTGCCGAAGCGCAGGAAGAATTTAAGTTACGGACCGAGGGAAGCCAAGGTTAAAGCGGTTCCGGTCACAACGATCGATAAAATTGGCAGAAACGACCCGTGCCCATGCGGTTCGGGAAAGAAATATAAAAAATGCTGCCAGAAGAGTTAACAGGCAAAGTTAAGGAGTTGGGCGTTCGGAGTTCGGAGTTGAGAGATATCCTTAAAATTGGGGATAAACAAAAAAGACTTCACCAAATTGAAGCTGAAATAGAAGATCCTAACCTCTGGCAAGACCAAAACCGCGCAAAACTTGTAATGCAGGAAAAGAGCCAGCTTGAAAAAGAGCTTGGTAATTTTGAAAAATTAGTCCGGGGTATCGAAGAATCCAAGGGATTAATTGAGATCGCATCGGAAGGCGACTACAAAGCAATTGATGACGACCTCTCATCCTTGAAAAAAATTGCCGATGAATTGGAATTAACCGTACTTTTAGGCGGGATCTATGATAACAGCAATGCAATTATGGCGATCAATGCCGGCGCCGGCGGTACCGATGCCCAGGATTGGGCGCAGATCCTTCTGCGAATGTATTCCCGCTATATAGAAGGGAAAGGGTTTTCTATAGAAATTCCCGATATCTCTTACGGGGAGGAAGCCGGAATAAAGAGCGCAACTTTACTTATTACCGGTCCCTATGCTTATGGTTATCTAAAAAACGAAGGCGGGATCCATCGACTGGTCAGGATGTCGCCTTTCAATTCAGATGGAAAGCGACATACTTCTTTTGCTGCGGTTGAAGTCATCCCGGAAATTACTACGGATGTAAAAGTTGATATAAATCCAAGCGATCTTAAAGTCGATACTTTTCGCGCGTCCGGCCCCGGCGGACAAAATGTGAATAAGGTCAGCTCTGCGATCAGGATCACCCATATTCCGACCGGCATTGTTACCCAGAGCCAATCGGATCGGTCGCAGCATGCGAATCGCGAGACGGCGATGCGCATCTTAAAAGCAAAGCTTTATGAAATGATGGTGGAGCAAAGAAAAGATAAAATTGACGAGTTGCGCGGCGAGAGAAAAAAGATAGAATGGGGGAGCCAGATCAGGTCGTATGTTTTTCAGCCGTACACATTAGTTAAAGACCATAGGACCGGATGCGAGGTCAGTGATGTTGATAAAGTTATTAACGGCTATCTTGACCCATTTATTGAAGCAATGCTAAAGAGGCCTGCCTGCCGGCAGGCAGGGAGCAAATAAGGGAGACATAATGAAAGCAAATAAAATTATATTAATGGTCATCTTAGGGATCGCATTTCTTTGCGCAGCGTATCAGGTCTTTGTAAGGTTTTCACTTGAAGAGGATAGGCAGCAGGTCAGGCTTGTTGCCGATCTGAATGGATTAAAGAAAATTGCCGCATATGAGAAAAAACCTATTACCGTGGTCTTAGACCAGCTCAAAAAGATCGGTATAACCGAATTAGGTGTTTTTGAAGAAACACTGCCGGATGCCGTTGCGCTTGGCGAAGTCTACTACGTTAAAGGTTCGGGGATTGAACGTTTAAAAGGGTTTGTTCCGACGTTTGATAATTTGTTGAAGGCAAAGAGGATCAAGCCCGAAAGCACTTACCTATATATTGAAAACGATACGGTTAGGAAGAGAATTGCCGGCCAGTTAAAGTGGATGCTGGGCGGTGAAGAGATCAAGTTTTTTGGAAAAGATATCATTGAGATCAATGAGCCGGAAGAAGAGCTTAGGGGGATCGGCCTTGGGATCTCGGAAGCGCAAAAGAAGTTTTTATCCGGCAAAGGGTTTACCATCGTTCCAAGGGTTTGGAATGACCCATTAGTTAATGCAATAAATATTGGCCCAAAAATATCTTTGTTGAGTGGATCAGATGTTGTTGTTTTTGATGGGGAAGAGATATTGGGTTTTCCGGATGCTATTCCTCAATTAGCGGAAGCGCTCAAGAAGTATAAAATTAATTACGGCAATGTTGAGATCGTTAAACAAGACGGAGATCTTCAGTTAAAAAAACTTGCGGCCCCCAATATTATTCGGGTCCATAGCGTTCCGAAAGACGAGCTAAAAAAGATCACAAAAGAAGAGGCGGCTGACAGGTATGTCAGAGCGGTCAGAGAGAGAAAAATCAATATGATCTATCTTCGGCCTTTTCTTCCACCGAAGATGGAAGCTTATCCGATCGAGTACAATATGAATTACTTTAGCGAAGTAAAACAAAAGATCGAGAAGAGCGGGTTTTCTGTCGGAAAAAGAGACGCGATGGTCGGTTATGAAATTGATAAATGGACGATCTTAATTATTGGCAGCGGCATTATCGCCGGTGCGGTTTTGTTGGCTCTTGCAGTTTTTGACATACCTTTACTATATTCTATTATGATCTGGTTATTGTTCACCCTGATCATCGGTTTGATCGAATTGAAAGGCGGTTCGCTGATAACGCAGAAAATACTTGCGCTTCTTGCCGCGGTTGTCTTCCCCTCATATGCCGTGATCTCAAGCTTTTCCAGGGAACGAAGACAATTTCCAGCTATATTTTTAGATACACTGTTAATGTTAATGAGCATAGTTATTATAACCGGAGTTGGAATTGTGTTGATGGTGGGTTTGCTGACAGACTACCGCTTTTTGAGCGGGGCGGAAGTATTTCCTGCTGTAAAACTTGCCCTTACCTTGCCAATTTTGATCATTGCGATCGCTCTCTTGCTGAAAGAATCCGGCGGTAATATTTTCAATTGGGTTAAAGAGGTGTTGGGAGCCAAAGTTAGCCTTCTCTCCGTTGCGCTTGGGGCGGTTTGTTTGGCGGGGTTGGGGATCCTGGTCGCAAGGTCCGGAAATTTTGTTCTTCCTGTCCCCGGATTTGAAAAAGAATTCAGGAATATGCTTGAAGTACTAATGTATGTCCGCCCAAGGACCAAAGAATTCTTGATCGGCTATCCCATATTATGTTTTGCAGCGGTTTATTTTCTTTCGTGGAAGAAAAACTGGCTCTGGCTGCTTGCGGCCATTGGAGCGATCGCTCCGGTGTCGGTCTTTAATTCTTTTTCCCACATCCATACGCCTTTGTTCATTTCTTTTATAAGAACTATGAATGGCCTTGTTCTTGGGATAATGATCGGCGCAGTTGTGGTCTGGTTCACCGGAAAAGTCATTAAGATAAAAGACAATTAACCAAGCATGAAAGCAATAATATCCGGATATTACGGTTTCGGGAACATCGGCGACGAGGCGGTCCTAAAAGCCATAATTGATGGGTTCAATAAATATCAACCGTCAGTTCAATTGACGGTCCTATCATCTGCCCCTCATTTTACGAAAGAGATCAACAAGGTCCGGGCTATTCCTCGTGATATTTCATTTGATCTTATAAAAGAGATCTGGGAAACAGATGTTTTTATTAGTGGTGGGGGATCGCTTTTTCAGGACCTTACCAGCAAGAAGAGTTTTTATTATTATATCGGGCTGGTTTTTCTTGCAAAACTTTTCGGAAAGAAAACGGTTGTTTTAGGGCAGGGGATCGGGCCGCTAAGATCATCGATGAACAGGCATATATGCAAGTGGGTTTTGAATTATGTCGATCTCATAA
>JBAYJF010000105.1:0-4435 GCA_041665245.1 Candidatus Margulisiibacteriota bacterium
ATGCCGCGGCGCTGAAGCATAGAAGCGATAAGCTCGGAATTTTCGATCGAGATCGTACCAACCAGGGCCGGCCGACCGATCTTATGCAATTCGGCGATCTCGTTCACGACCGCTCTAAATTTTGCCCTCTTATTTTTGTAGACCAAGTCCGTAAAATCCGTGCGGATCATTTTCATGTGCGCTGGGATCATCGTTACTTCTTGTTTATATATCTTCCAGAATTCCCCTTCTTCGGTCTTGGCCGTACCGGTCATACCGGCAAGCTTCTTGTACAGCCTGAAATAATTTTGGAACGTGATCGTAGCCAGGGTTTGAGATTCTTTTTGTACCTCTACCCCTTCTTTGGCTTCGATCGCCTGATGCAGCCCTTCCGAATATCTTCGGCCGATCATGAGGCGGCCGGTAAATTCGTCCACAATAATTACTTCGCCGTCTTTTACGACATAGTCAATATTTTTTTCATATAAGTGCCAAGCGGAAACCGACTGTGTTATCTGGTGGGCAAGCTCAATATTTTCGATATCGAAAAGATAATCAAGGCCAAGGGTCTTTTCTATCTTTTTAATACCATGTTCCGTAAGAGAAGCGTTCTTTGTTTTTTCTTCAACAGTAAAATCCATCCCCTTTGAAAGCCGGCGCGCGATGTCGTTCGATTTATGGTAATTTGCGGTAATGTCATCTACCATACCGGAAATGATCAATGGCGTTCTGGCTTCATCGATCAAAATGCTATCAACTTCGTCAACGATCGCAAAATTAAGTTCCCGCTGAACACAATCCTCAATAGAGACCGCCATGTTATCCCGCAGATAATCAAACCCGTATTCATTGTTTGTACCGTATGTTATATCGGCTCCGTAGGCAATTTTTCTTTCGGGAGGATTCATATCATGCTGGACAACGCCAACGCTAAGCCCCAAAAACCGGTAGATCGGCCCCATCCACTCGCTGTCCCTTTTTGCCAGGTAGTCGTTGACCGTGACAACGTGCGCTCCGTGGCCATCGAGTGCGTTGAGATAGAGAGGAAGGGTCGCCACAAGCGTTTTTCCCTCTCCGGTTTTCATTTCCGCGATCTTTCCCTGATGCAGCATCATCCCGCCGATAAGCTGGACATCGAAATGCCGCATGCCGGTCGTCCGCACAGAAGCTTCTCTTACAACAGCAAATGCTTCGGGAAGAAGATCGTCCAGAGTTTTTCCGGCAGTAAGCTGATCTTTGAAATAAGCGGTTTTTTGGCGCAGCTCCTCATCAGAAAGTTTTTTCAATCCTTCTTCGAAGGAATTTATCTGCTCAACGATCGGCAAGAGCGAATTGATCTTACTCTCTTCGGAGGGACCGAAGATCTTTGATATCCAGTTTAAAAACATTTATAAGCTGTCTGGCGCTATGAATTCTTCTCCGGCCTCTTTCATCTTGCGTTTAAATTCACCGGCAAGCTTCCTGTCCTCTTTAAGATGTTTTTCTTTGTGTTTCTGAACTTGATGTTTCGCTTCTTCCAGGACCAGATCAAACGCTGCATACATATCTACGGCCGCTTCCAAGGCCTGAACGACTTTATTGCCAGCCAGCCAAGCCCGGATCTCAACCACATTTCTTTTTTCCGGATCGGCATTTGCACGCAGATCAAGGATGACTTCAACTTTTTGGATATTGTGAAAAAATTCTTCAAGCTTCCCGATTTTTTCGTGAACGTAAAGCCTTATTGATTCCGTAACCTCGATCCCATGGCCTGATAAAACTATTTGCATATTAGATCCCTCCTAAGTAACTGTATATTACCAAAATTTCGGATATTTCTCAATCCGCGGCAGCGCGGGACAAAACAACGACTTCTACCTTTCGCGCGCCAGCCTTCCTTAGCACTCCGGCGCATTCGTTGATCGTTGCGCCGGTCGTATAGATGTCATCAAAAAGAATTAAATTCTTTCCTTCGATCTTCCCGCGTTCAACTCCGGCTTGAAAGGCTCCCCTGACATTATTACCGCGATGTTCGATGGGAAGGCTGAACTGCGGTTTTGTGTCGATCGTCCTTTTTAATATCGGAAAAACTGGGATCGAATAATATTTGCTCAAAATATTCGACAATAGTTCTGCCTGATTAAAGCCTCGTTTTCGGAACCTTTTGGCATGGAGCGGAACCGGGACAATATAATGCATCTCCCGCATATCAATATTGGGAAGTTCGCTGATATATTTCACCAACAGATGTCCCAGCGGACCGGCCAGCCGCTTTCTCCCTTCAAACTTAAAGCGGTGGATCGCTTCTCTGACCACACCGTCGTAAACCGCCGCGGAATTAATGCCGAATTGCGGCTTCATAAATTTTATTTGCTTAAAACAGGATGGGCATAGCGCCCTATCGCTCCTCTTGCGGCAGACGTCACAAGACGGAGGAAAGATCAGATCAAGGAAAGAATCTATCCACATTGCCTGCGATTATAACATATGGTATTATAGGCATCCATGACTTGGGAAGAAATAATCGGCCTGCTAGAACAAGGGGAAGGACAATCGGTTGAATTTGAAAAAATAATCCCCACCGAAGATGATATCGCCCGCGAACTTGTTGCTTTTTCAAACGCCGACGGCGGAAAAATTATCTACGGGATCGATGACAAGAACAAGCACCTTATCGGAGTAAACTTTGATTCCAATTTCGAAAACCAGATAAAAGATCTCGGTAAAAACCGCTGCAGCCCACAAATTTCCCCGCTCGTTGAAATTTTTGAGAAGGGCGACAAAAAGATCGTTATCTTAACCGTCGCCGATGGGCTTGATAAGCCATATAGATCGGATGAGATCTGTTATATTCGAGATGGAAATATCTCACGGCCGGCAAAAGAGAACGAAGAAAAAGAGATCACAAATCCCTGGTCAGGAAAGGGATTGAACAAAAGACAGATCCGCGCCCTGCAGATCATTAACGAACACGGCGATATTACCAACCGGGCATACAGGGAAGCATTCAATGTTTCTCACAAGACCGCCCATCTTGAATTAACGCTTTTAGCGGATAAAAACCTGGTCAAGTCCGAAGGGGCCGGCAGGTCAACCAAGTATATTCTTCCGGCTCGCCCGGAAATGTAAATAAATTTAGAAAGGATATAAGGATATTATTATGAGAAAAAAGATATTTGCCGGAAATTGGAAATTGAACAAGACGATCGTTGAGGCTGAAAGCCTTGCAACAAAGCTAAAAGCTTCGGTTGGCGATGTTTTTGACAAAGAAGTAGTGGTCTGCCCTACTTTTGTCGCGCTGCATTCCGTCTCGGATGTTCTAAGGGATTCAAATATTTCTGTCGGCGCGCAGGACCTTTATTGGCTGGATTCCGGCGCTTTTACAGGAGAGGTCTCCGCTCCAATGTTAAAATCCGCTGGTTGTTCGTACGTGATCATTGGCCATTCGGAAAGAAGGCAATTTTTCGGGGAAACAGATGAAACTGTTAACAAAAAACTTAACGCCGCGCTTACGCATGGATTAATTCCTATTGTTTGTGTTGGTGAACTTCTTTCAGAAAGAGAAGGTAACAAGACCTTTGATGTAATAAAAAAACAAGTTATTGATGGATTAAAGGGGATAACGGATGAAAACCTCAAAAAAACCGTAATCGCTTATGAACCGGTTTGGGCGATCGGGACCGGGAAAGTCGCAACACCGGAGCAAGCGCAGGAAGTACATGCTTTTATTAGAGGATTGCTTCCAAAGACTGTTGCGCAGGATGTAAGAATTCTATATGGCGGCAGCGTTAAGCCGGATAATGCCAAGACCCTTATGGAAAAACCGGACATTGACGGTGCCCTCGTTGGAGGAGCTGCTCTCAAAGCCGAAGATTTTACCGGGATCGTTAAGTATTAGGCCTTTGGCGGAGTATCTTGCTTCCCTAATCCCACTAATTTCAATGTTTCGGTATTCTCACCGCCCAAACTCCCGCTTGGAGTTCTTCTAAACATAGACTTTGCAACGACCTCGGCTGAATCTCCCGGAAAACCAGCGATTGCGATTGTTAAAGAATGTTCCGTAAGCAAGTTCTGTCCACCGATTTTATTAAGTTCTGCCTCTACGCTAGTTTTAAGAACCCCTTTGGAATGCTCCGCCAAGTGTTGTAATCTTTCGGCCTTACTATTAAATCCCAAAATACCATTTAATGCAGCGTTCTTCTTTTCTCCCTGAATAAAAGTACTTTTTATCCCTGGGAGCTTTTGCGCAGCAACGTAAACAAACCTTGCAACCCTATTCGTCAATCCTACACTTACCATTATAAATTCCTCCAAATTAGTTTGGTCCGGGCTCAAAGCCCTTTTCCTTAATTGTTATCGTTAGGTCTTTTAATTAATTTCACTTTTTTATTTAAAAGATGGCCCGTGAAGTGATAGAGGGGGTTATGACTTAGTGTTCGCTTTTAACATTGGCCCTGCCTAACGCAAAGTACAAAAG
>JBAYJF010000106.1:0-4357 GCA_041665245.1 Candidatus Margulisiibacteriota bacterium
CAGGTCTTATAAGCCGCGATCCCGCCGCTGACTCCAACTATGACCGTTTTGTTTTTCAACATGCTGGTTAACAGCGATTACTTCTTCGCTTTCTTTTTCGGGGCGCTTTCTTTTGCACCTTTTGCCAAACGCTCAAGCGCGGACGGCCGATCTTCTTCAATGTCCGTAGGAACTATTTCCTGGACTTTTTTGCTTGGTCCGGATAATACCTTGATCTTTATTTTCCCGGCGGCAATTTCGCGCAGCGCTGTAATTACCGGATTGGTCGGATCAAAATTATCGATAAAAGGAAGCGATCCTTCCGAGATCTGTTTTGCCCTGGCCGACGCCGCATTGACCAATAAGAATTTGTTTTCCGCTTTCGATAATATATCTTCCATTTCTATATCTTTCAATTTAGTAGTGTCCTCTCTTTTTCAACGTTTATTATCGCCCTGATCTTGTCAGAAGCTGATTCGACTCTGTCATTTACAACTATATAATCGTATTTTTCCATAACTTGTAATTCGGCAATTGCCGCACGCAGGCGGTAATTCACAACCTCCTCATCCTCTGTTTTTCGTTTCTTTAAACGAAATGCAAGGATATCGACCGAAGGTGGTATTAAAAATATAAAAACGACCGATGCTTTTAATTTCCCATCCAGGATAAACTGCTTGATAGATGCCGCACCCTGAACATCTACTTCCAGAACCAGCGTTTTTCCTTCTGTTAAAGCTTTTTTTACGGGCTCGATCGGCGATCCATAATAGGATCCGTGAACCTTTGCCCATTCCAAAAACTTCCCTTGCTTAACTCTCTGATCGAACTCCGCTTTCTTAACAAAATGATAATGTTCCCCGTTTACTTCTCCGGGCCGCGGCGACCTGGTTGTCGTGGAAACAGACATCTTTAATTCTTTTGAGATCTTTAAAAGCCTTCTGACCACAGTCGACTTCCCAACCCCGGAGGGACCTGAAATAACAGCCAAAAGCCCGTGTTTAGCCTTTTTCTTTTTTGGCATTTGTACGCTTTATTTTAGCATATTTTATTTGACAAATCAAATACCTATGGTATATTTACTAGTCACTATTACATCAATGTTTTGAGGAGGATTATCATGAATAAAGTATTTGTTTCTGTTTTGTCCCTTATAGCGCTCGTTTTTACGCTTCTTTCCCCGGCTTCTGCCCAGCTGCTAATCGGCGCAAAGGCGGCCGGCATGGGCGGCGCAGGCGTTGCCAATGTAACGGATCTCTCCGCGGTTTATTATAATCCGGCAGGTTTAATGGAAAACACAGCCAAACTAGCTGAAATGAAGATCTCGCTTGGCGCCGCGTATTCTGATCCCACAACCCTGCAAAAGTCTCTAACCAACGCAAAAGATCCTGCGCAGTTCTTGCTCGACAACTATGCAAACAATTTAAATTTCAACGGAACCACCGACGGGATCATCGGTTTCAATTTTGCCAAGATCGGCATCAGCGTGATCCCGAATATTCACGCAAATGTAAAAAAACCCGCAAACAGCACGGCCGGGACCTTTGAAGGAAATGGCCGATATGATGTTCTGTTAACGCTTGGAACAACAATTCCTGTTCCTTTCGTCGGCCAGCTGGATATCGGGGCGAACGCGAAATCGATCACCGATTACCGCGGGAGCATTGAAGCAGTGTTAGACCAGGCAAACCCGCTCCTATCAACAGGAACGCTCTATAACCACAATGGAACAGGAATGGGCTACGATATCGGAGCACTCGCTTCAATAAATATCCCTATGTTAACCAACGTCAAAGTCGGGTATTCAATGCGAGACCTTTCCGCCAGCATCAAATATTCAAACAAATCTCAGCTTTTCTACATCAATAAAACAACCGGAACGGTAACTTCAGACGCTCAACAAACGCTAGCGGAAACAACCTCCACCCTGCCTACCGCAAACGTTATTGGGGCCTCCGCCACGATCCCTGTGATCGGGGCTGCCATTGCAGCCGATGTCGAAAGTATAAACGGCGGCTCTAATACGCATGTCGGAATTGAATATCCGATCCTGATGAGCGCAGTCATTCTTAGGGCCGGATCCGCAACCGGACCAGCTCTTAATATGACGACCTTTGGCGCAAAAATTAACTTCCCGGTGCTTACTCTTGATGTCGCCATGATCTCCAATAATAACGACAAAGCACTCAGTCAAGCGGTTATTGATATAAATATCGGCTTGTAAAATTTAATTAGTTTTCTAGGCAACATATAAAGCCTCCCTCTCCAGGGGGGCTTTATGTTATAATTCATAAAATACATTTTAAAGGAGATTTCAATGGTTAACAGCGATGTAAAAGATATGAATCTGGCCCCAAAAGGAAAAGCACGGATCGAATGGGCAGAACGCGATATGCCGGTTCTTTCCCAGGTCAAAGAAAAATTTTCTAAAAGCCAGATCCTGAAAGGGAAAAAGATGAGTGCTTGCCTGCACGTCACGGCAGAAACCGCAAATTTGGTAAGAGCCCTAAAAGCCGGCGGAGCGGATATTGTCCTTTGCGCATCAAATCCCCTATCGACGCAAGACGATGTCGCCGCTTCTTTGGTAAAAGATTACGGGATCCCAGTCTATGCCATCAAAGGTGAAGACAACGAAACATATTACAAACATTTGATCGCCGCGATCGAACATAACCCTGTCATTACCATGGACGACGGATGCGACCTGGTCTCTGCAATTACAGCAAAATATCCCGAGATCGCAAAAAATATTATCGGCAGCATGGAAGAAACAACTACAGGGGTGATCAGGCTTAAAGCGATGGAGCGCGACGGCGTGTTGAAGTTCCCGGTCTTTGCGGTAAACAACGCCCTGACCAAAAATTTATTTGATAACCGCTACGGGACAGGACAAAGCACCGTGGACGGCATTATTCGCGCAACCGATGCCCTTCTCGCCGGCAGGAACATTGTCACAGCAGGCTACGGCTGGTGCGGCAAAGGCTTTGCAATGCGCTGCAAAGGGATGGGGGCCAACGTTATTGTGACCGAAATTGACCCGGTAAAGGCAATTGAAGCAGCCATGGACGGGTTCCGGGTCATGCCAATGGCAGAAGCTGCCTCCATCGGAGATATTTTCTGCACCTTGACGGGCGATATGCACGTCATTCGGACCGAACATTTTGAAAAAATGAAAGATGGCGCGATCGTATGTAATTCCGGCCATTTTGATATCGAGATCGATATCAAGGGATTAAAGAAGATCGCAAAAGAAGAGCGGAAGAATGTCCGCAATTTCGTCGACCAATACATCTTATCGAACGGCAGAAGCGTTTATATTCTCGCGGAAGGGCGACTGGTAAATCTTGGCGCCGCGGAAGGCCACCCTGCTTCAGTTATGGATATGAGCTTTTCAACCCAGGCGCTGGCAACGGAACAGGCGATCGTAAATTTCGGAAAACTAAAACCGATCGTTTATGAAGTTTCAAAAGAGATCGAAGATTGGGTTGCTACAGCAAAACTAAAATCGATGGGGATCTTGATCGACAAATTAACGCCTGAACAGGAAAAATATCTTTCTTCCTGGCAGGAAGGGACATAATTTGTTCAACGAAGATGAGAAGCTGGTAGATCAGATCCAAAAAGTCAGACGAGATCTCTACCGGCCGTGGAATTACATCTTCTTCACATTCATAAACGGGATAGCCTGGGGATTGGGGCTCGCGCTTGGAACGACCCTGGTCCTTGGTATCGCAATATATATCCTTTCCATGATCATCGCTAATCTTGTGAATTTCCCGGTCATTGGACAGTATGTCGGCGATATCGGCAAACTGCTTGATGCCTATACTAAATCGGGCCATCACCCAAGATAAGGATGTTCTTTTATATTGTTACCCTTATTATCATTTTATCTGATCAGGCGCTGAAATTCCTCGTTAAAACCTATCTTCCATTTTCCAAATCGATCCCCGTTTGGGGGAGTTATATTAAATTAACCTATGTAAAGAACAGCGGCGCCGCCTTTTCCCTTTTTACCGGTTACTCAACCTATCTTGTCATTATTGGGATCGCAGTCGCTGGACTGGTAATATATTTTCATCGGCGCTTGCCGCAAAAAAACCATCTTTTGCAATTCGCTCTGGCCGCGATCCTCGGCGGCAGCATGGGGAACATCATCGATCGGATCTTTTTTCATGCCGTAATTGATTATATCGACCTATCTTTTTGGCCGATCTTTAATTTATCGCTAAGCCAAAAAGGGGTGCGGTAACCATAAGGGTCGTAATTTTCCGACCAGTTTTTTTTGACGATTTCAATTCTGATCATTTTCCATTCCGCTTTTTTTCCAAAAAACTTGACGGTGAAAACAACTAAAACAACAACAGAGAAGGAGATA
>JBAYJF010000107.1:0-4137 GCA_041665245.1 Candidatus Margulisiibacteriota bacterium
AACGAAATTGGTCCGACCCTCCGTATTTATTCCTGGAAAAACAACTGTATCTCTTTGGGGTTTTCCCAAAAGATCGATGAAGAAGTTGATAATAATAAATGCGCTGCTCTTGGCCTGGAGGTTGTTAAGCGTCCGACCGGCGGCGGCATGGTTTTTCATAACCGGTCAGAAATTACTTATTCTTTGGTAATGTTAAAAGATGATCCTCTGCTGCCAAAGGGATTGGTCCCTTCATATAAAAAGCTATCCGAATCTCTTGTTTATGCGTTAAATAGCCTTGGGATCCCGGCAGAGATCAGCCAGCAGAAAAAAAATATTCCCCTCAAAGAAGCAAGTTTATGTTTTAATTACCCGGCAGAATATGAGGTCGTCGCTTTTGGCAAAAAGATCGTTGGGAGCGCGCAAAAAAGGGGGAAAAGAGCGCTTTTGCAGCAGGGCTCGATCTTTGTTATGCGAACTTCGGATACTGCATTCTCTGCGCTTAATGCGCGCCATGGGGATATAAATGCCGTAAGCGTCGAAGAGATCTTGGGAAGGATCCCGACTTTTGAAGAAATGGCGGGAGCATTGATCAAAGGATTTGAGAAGGTTTTAGGAACATCTTTCAATGAGATTTGATCATTGGAAATTAGTATTTATAACTTGTTTAGTATTTAGTACTTCGTGCTTAGAATTTGAGTCCCACGCCGCGACTACCATAGACCCATCGCTAAAATGGAAAACTATCGAGACCGAGCATTTTTCTATCCATTATTATGATGAAATAGAAGACGTTGCACAGCGTTTGGCCAAGATAGCAGAAGAAGTTAATTCGTTAATGACAAAAGTGATGAAATATGAATTAAGCACTAAGACCCAGATAACGCTTCTGGATATTTATGATTCCGGGAATGGTTATACTACTATCTTTCCTTATCCTAGTATAACCCTTTATCTTGCTGGTCTATCAAGCAATGTTAATCCCTATAAATATGATAATTATCTTCGCTATCTGTTCTTACATGAGTATACGCATGCGCTCCATTTGGATATTGACGAGGGGACTACGCAGCTCAGAAGCGTTTTTGGAAGATTTATTTTTCCGAATACATTTCAGCCCTGGTTTTTGATCGAAGGGATCGCGACCTATATGGAAAGCCATTACACAAAGGCCGGCAGAGGCTCGGATCCCAGATGGGAGATGATGATGCGGATGGAGATCCTTGAAAATAGTACGAAATCGATCAACCAGGCGTCGGTAAATACCCTCAAATGGCCGATGGGAACGACCCGTTATCTATACGGGGTTAAATTTTACGATTACTTATCGGAAAAGTACGGCAAAGAGACGGTTATTTCGCTGGCGCATATTTATGGAGAATATTTTTTCTCTTATGGGGTTGATGGGGCTTTTTTGGAGATCTATAAAAAAAGCCTGAACGAGCTATGGAATGAATTTATTGAATATCTTGAGAATAAATATGGCAGGCAAAAAACAATGCTCGGAAAATTGGTTATGCCGAAAATAATTACGCGGACCGGTTATTATAATCTTAAGCCAAGATGGTCCAAAGATGGTAAATATATCTATTTTATTTCAAATAATGCTGATAAATATCCGTGCGTGAACAGAGTAGAGGTTGATACCGGAAAAACAATAAAACTTTTCGAGGGATTGGTCTTTGATTCGAATCTGGCATTAGACCGTGCGGGAGAGAATCTTTTGTTTTCAAAACAAGATATCTATAAGAATTTCTATGTATATAATGATCTTTTTAAATATAATTTAATTACCAATAAATTGGAAAGGATAACAAAAGGCGAGCGGGCCTTTGACCCGGCAATTTCACCGGATGACGCAAGCATTGTATTTGTTAGATCCGAAAAAGGGATGAAATATTTAGCCCAGTCAAAGGCGGGGAAAGAAACCTCTTTGACGACGCCTGAAACGGATGTAGAGTATTTTTCTCCGTGTTTTAGCCCGGATGGGAAAAGTATCGTTGTTGCAAAAAGAAACAAAAGCGAAGGGCAGAAAATAATTCAATATAGCGTTGCGGATGGAAGCGAAAAAACCTTAACTGGCTGTGATGACTACGCAACAGAGGCTAATCCGACCTTTACGCCGGATGGTAAATACATTCTTTTTGATTCCGACTTTGACGGTATCGTAAATATATATGCTTATGAAATGGCCACAAGTAAAGTGCTTAAAGTTACCAACGTGATCGGAGGTGCTATGATGGCGGATCCTTCTTCCGATGAAAAAAAGATCGCTTGTGTCTATTATTCTTCGCGCGGCTATGACATAGCCGTGATGGATTTTGATACGGCAGCTTGGCAGGAAATTGATGTTTCGGTAAAAAGTGACTCGTCAAAAATAGCAGAAAAATATCTTTTCCCGTATCCCGAAATACCAAAGGGGGAGAGCGCATCGAACGAAGCATTGGGCCTTCCTGCCCTAAGGAGCGGAATTCCCGGAAATTTAAAATTACGGATAAGCACCAATGAAGCGGCATATTTGGTTAGCGAGGATGAGTATCTTGGAAAAACAATTTCTACCGAAGTCCATCAATATAATCCATTCCCAACGCTTTTACCAAAATTTTGGGTCCCTTTTGCTTCATGGTATAACAATGGCGGGTATATGTCTGTTTTTACGGGAGGGAGCGATCCGGTAGGGTTTAATAATTATCTAGCCCAAATAAACTACGATTTTAGTATTAAACGTCCGGTTTATCAGATCAGTTATGTAAATAACCAGTTCCTCCCCCTCATAACAACAAAATTCACCGATGGAACGGTTCCATATACTTGGGGCAATAACTTTTATTATGAACGGCAGCGCTCAGCCTCGGCGCTTTTTTCTTTCGTAAAAAATCGACTATTTTATGAATATGACCAACAAGTATTGTCGTTCGGGATCAAAACGCTCAATTTAGCAAATATTTCGAGCCTTGAAGGGTTATCCCCCTGCCCAAATCAGGGTAACCTTAATTCTTTGATCGCCTTATGGCAATATTCAAATGCCAGGACATATCCTTATTCTATAAGCTATGAAGATGGGGTTAGCATGAGTGCCATGCTGGAGAGAGCTACCCCGATCGTTGCCAGCGATTATACATATACGAATTATTCGGGGAGTTTTAATAATTACTATCCGCTTCCTCTGAATCACCATGTGTTGGCATTATCGGCAACCGGTTATTATAGCAGCGGGGATTATATAAACCAGAGTAATGTCACATGGAGATATGGAAAGATCAGGGGATACCGTCCTACATTATTATCCGGGAATAAATTGGCCGTCGGTTCGCTTGAATATCGATTTCCGATCGCATACCCTGAAAATGGTGGGATGTATGGAAATATATTCTTTGATCGGATATGGGCAAATCTATTTTATGATGAAGGAGTTGCGGGTTTTACTCCTTTGAGCCAGCTTTCTTTGAAAAGAGGGCTTGGTGGAGAACTGAACTTTAATATAACCAGCTTGTGGGGGTTGGCCGATTTTATATTTACATTTCGTTATGAAAAAGGGCTGGATGACGGAGGGATCAATAGTTTAGGCTTGGTCTTTAATTTAGGCAGCTTAAATATTTGATCAATGATCTTTTTTGGGGGAGACTTCCGAGAAATGGCTTTCCGGTTTCAGCACACCGCCGGAAATAATATACTTAAAGGCATCTTCGGTTTTCATATCCAGTAATAGCACTTCCTGGGCCGGAACAAGGACAAGAAATCCCGTCGCCGGGGTAGGAGTATTGGGAACAAATACATTAATAAGCTTTTGTTTGGTCTTTGCTTCAATTTCCAAAGCTGCATCCGATGTAACAAAGCCTACGGTCCAGATCCCTTTGCGCGGATATTCTATCAGGCATGATTTTCTGAACTCGTTTGCCTCTTTGTGGACAAATAGGACATCGTTAACTTGTTTTGCCGAGGAATAGATTCCTTTGATGATCGGGATGCGAAAGATCAATTCTTCGCCGAATTTAAAAAGCTTGGCCCCGAAAATATGCGTTGCAAAATACCCTAAAATGAAAATAAGGACGATGATTAGGATCAATCCTAATCCAGGGATAGATCGGCCGTTCAAAACAGATATAAAATTACCAAGAATGCTGTCGAGGAAATAAAACATGAAATAAAGGAGCCAAA
>JBAYJF010000108.1:0-4094 GCA_041665245.1 Candidatus Margulisiibacteriota bacterium
AGCTTGTGGTCTGCCAGAGAAACATTTAGCGCCTGGAGGTCGGTATTTGCCGCCCAAAATTCTACGCCTTTTACTCCGCTGCCGATCATTCTATTTACGGCATTTGTTCCGCCGCCGCCGACACCGAAAACTTTAATAACTGCAAAATTTTGGCCGTTATTTCCTATCATTTTATATTACCCCCACAAGTTGTTTGTATTGTAACATATGACAAATTTTGTGCAATATGCACAAAATTGAAATCCCAAACCTGCCTGCCGGCAGGCAGGTTCCAATAACCGAATCCCAAAATTTATTTGTATTTAATAACGGGATTTTGAGGGAACCGAATGTCGATATACTCCACTTGTGCCCATTTGTTTTCAACGATGGGGAGGAGCTTCTTGAAAACCGCCATTTTTTGGCTGATATTTTCATCTGTCCCTAAAAATACTAATAATATATCGTCCAGCATGAATTTTATTTTTTCAAAGTTCCCAATATCCAGCTGGATCCTCTTTGAACCGAGGGTCGATGCAAGGTCGGTGATAATATTTGAAATTAACATTGCGACTTTTGGATTTATCATGCCGCCTTGGTCCATTTCCATGGAACTGATCCCGGATATTACGGGAAGATCGGCGAGATTTGAAATATTTAGGGATAAATTCGGGTTTTTATTCAGCACAAACCCGTCTTGATCGATAATTGAAGAAGTGTTTTTATAGATAATTATTGAGATCGGTTTTCTTTCGGTTATATATATGATTATCGATCCCGGCGGGATCCTTCGGATATGGAATTCCTTGATAGCGGAGATCTTTTTAAGATTTATATGGGCTTGCTTAAGATTCGAAAAGAATAAATTCCCGGTAAGCGGGATCCCGGCCAAGCTTTTTATTTCATCGGCGGATAATATCTTTGTTCCTTGTACCTCTACATTTTGGATGTCCCAAATGGGAAGCGACAAGAGGGCATATCCAATTCCTGCAATGAGAATAAAAATAAAAAGCAGAGAAAGGCCCCTTTGCAAAAGAGAAGGTTTTTTTCTTTTTGGCCGTGGGTTAGAGCGCGCTTTCAAGGATTTTTACCACTAATTCATCAAAAGAGATGCCGGCGGATTTTGCTTCGGCGGGAAGGTCGGAGTGCTCGGTCATCCCCGGTATGGTATTTACTTCATGGACATAGGGAATATGTTCTCCGGTAACAATTATATCGACGCGGGAAACCCCGTGGCAACCGAGCGCTTTGTGCGCCAGCAGAGCGGTCTCTTGTGTTTTTTCATAGATCGGCTTGGGAAGGTTCGCCGGGAGGATGAACTCGGTCATTCCCGAAGTGTATTTTGATTCATAATCGTAAAATTCGTTTTTAGGAGCAAGTTCCAGGATTGGAAGCGCCTGCGTCTTACTGCCGCTTCCGATAATTCCAACGGTAACTTCTTTTCCTCGGATATACTCTTCAACAAAAACATGTTTATATTTATGTGCTGCTTCTTTAATCAGTGGCTCAAGCTCTTCCCCTTTTTTAATGATCTTGATTCCGACGCTGGAGCCTTCGGATACCGGTTTAAGGACCAATGGAAGAGGGAGGCTCTTTTTTATTTTTTCCACCTGCTCAGCAATATCTGCATTGGCATCGATCTCAAAATAGCCAGGTGTAGGGATGCAGACCGCTTCGAAAATTCTTTTTGCAGCGACTTTGTTCATGGCCAGGGCTGAAGCCAGGACTTTAGACCCGGTATAAGGAATTTGTGCTACTTCCAGCATTCCTTGGACCGTGCCGTCTTCTCCTGGACTGCCGTGGAGCATAATGAAAACGATATCGGTCTTATGTTTTTTTAGATGGGCAATTAGGTCATCAGTAAGATCGATCGAAAAAGCGTCAAACCCCTGGCTTAAGAGCGACGCCAAGACCCGTTTTCCGGAGCGGAGCGATACTTCCTTCTCGCTTGACCGCCCGCCCATAAGGACAGCGATCTTTTTGTTTTTAAGAGTTTTAAGCATGATTTTTCAAATTATATCACGTAAAGATTGAAATGAGGAGCTATAGTTGCCGCGGTTTTTGTGAAATTTTAATTGTTATTTGCGGATATTAATTCATGGTGAATCAATGCGGATCAACACTTTTCAAACCAGGCGCCGGAGGTCCTCACTCCCGTTCTCTGCCGCATAAACCGGTTAGAGGAAAAGGGGCTATGCTGTTTCCTTTAGCTGCCATTCCCGGCAAAGAAGGCGCTGCCGGCGAGGTGCTTTTGGCTCACAGGTCCCTTGTCAGGCTCGCTCCATCAGAGCAAGTAAATTTAGATATATCTTATGAAGAAGGCGCAGATCCATCTATATCAGTTAAGCATGACGAGGGGATTGAGTTGTGCTCTTTTATTTTTGATCGGATCAATCGTCTTCCATATTCGCGTCCCCGGTATCTTAAAGAAGGGGCCGACACTAGAGTTTATACCCTTGATTTTAGTAGGGTGGAAGGTGAGAGCAGGGGATATAATATTAATGGTATTTCATTTTATAGAGCAAGTAATGCAATTGATGGGCTTGTCCAGGTTATATTCGAAAATGGCAACTTTATTGGAGTTCAGGTTGCTTTATCCTCCCATTTTATCAAGCATATGGGGGTTTATTCGGAAGCAGGCGAAATGTTTGCTGTTCTGGTCGGAAAAAATCAAAGCGCGCCATTTGATTTAGGGCTTGATGGCTATGTGGGACCGATCGAATTGAAAGTGCATAGTAAAAAAACGAGCCTGTATTCTTTTCCGCCGAAAGACTGCAATATGCGCTACGGGATCTTGCACAGTGATCTTGCAGAATTTGGGATCGATCCGGAACATGGGGTTTTTGCATTATTAAGGAATGGGATCCCTGTCAGCGTTTTTTCTGCTGAAGCCGGAAAAGTGCACGATTGGAGCCATCCTTTGCAATATAAGATACTTAGGGACTCGCATTGGCGGATCATAGATGCTTTTAGAATGAAGCGATCGAATTTGCCGATGGAAGGGATCACGATCTTTGAAAAGGCCGATACTTATTCTGTCGCTGATTCCGCGTCACCGGGTGGATTTCGAGAGACGTGTTCGGTCGGGGGACAGGATTTTTGTTTGGCGCAATGGCCGGCCGGTAAAAAATTCAAACCATCACCTATATCGATGGTGATCCTGGATGGAAAAAAATGCCTGTTTTGGGTCAGAGGATCAAGATTTGACCAAACTTCCAGGGAAATAGCCGATCTTGTGATCAAGATTTATTTAGCTGGCAGATATGATCGGTTGGTTAAACGGATCGCTACCGCGGCATATCAAAGCCATTTGAAAGGTTATGATCGACTTTGCAGGACTAAACTTTCAATTTTGGAAAGGATCGAAAAGGGGGCAACCGGCCTCGTTCCAGCGAAAATAGAAAAAAGACCGGCTAAAAGATTGGTTGTAATAACAAAGCCTGGAACAAAAAAAACAAAAAAGGCGGTTGCAAAGGTCGTCCCGGCAAAACCGTTACGAAGTAAACCGGATGTTGTCCCTGTTCCGAGGGAAGAAACAGTTGATATGGGGGCGGTACGGGATAAGTTTTTGGCAAGGCTTGGACGCGCTGAATTTGTTTATGAAACTCTTTTTTGCGGAGCTTACCGACTTGATGACCAGGTCAAATATGGGATCCAGGTTTTTGAATTGCTGTGTTTTTCTTCGGAGGAACTTGCTGAAATACGCGAATTGAATGGCGGAAGGGAAAAATTGGCCCGGGCCCTTGAAATGAAAAAAAGCATATACGGTGTTTTAAAAGAAGAAAAAGAGAAGGTCCTGCTCAAAAGTGGGCTTCCTCCAATTTTAAAAAGCGCGCTAGAAAGGGCGTAAGATTTCCTCCAGACCGATAAATTTGTTATAATTAAAAAAAGGATTGGAGAATAATTATATGACATACAACATTACCTTGATCCCCGGCGACGGAATCGGCCCGGAAGTCTCAAATGCCGCAAGAAGATGCGTTGATGCGACCGGCGTAAAAGTAAATTGGGAGATCGCGGAAGCTGGTGCTGATATTATCGCTAAATACGGAACTCCATTGCCGGAAACCACGCTTGCCTCGATAAGAAAAAATAAAATTGCGCTTAAGGGGCCG
>JBAYJF010000109.1:0-3999 GCA_041665245.1 Candidatus Margulisiibacteriota bacterium
AACAGGCGCCGCACCGATCATTGCCGAGATCGCAAAAGAAGTCGGCTGCCTGACGATCGGCGTTGTTACAAAGCCTTTTCGTTTTGAAGGTCCTGTCAGAATTTCACAAGCTGAAGCCGGGATCGCCCTTCTAAAAGAAAAAGTTGACGCATTAATTGTTATTCCAAACGACAAGCTTCTCCAGGTCGTCGAGAAAAAGACCTCTATTATCGAAGCATTCAAGATCGCGGATGATGTTTTAAGGCAAGGGGTAAAAGGAATTTCAGATCTAATTACCGTTCCGGGGCTCATCAACCTGGATTTTGCAGACGTTCGGACGATCATGTTCGAAGCCGGGTCGGCCATGATGGGGATCGGCAGCGGGTCTGGTGAAAATCGGGCGGTTGAAGCGGCCGAAGCGGCCATCTCCTCCCCTCTTCTTGAAGAAACCATTACCGGCGCTAAAGGTATTATCTTTAACGTTACCGGCGGATCGGATCTCACTCTTTTTGAAGTCAACGAAGCGGCTGAAGTTATCTATAATGCCGGCGATCCCGATGCCAACATTATCTTTGGCGCGACCATCGATGAAAAACTCGCGGGAGAGGTCGTGGTCACTGTTATTGCCGCCGGCTTCAGGCCTTCGCTAAAGAAAGAAAAGAATGCGCTCCCTTTTATTCGGCCGCGGACAGCGCCGCAAGCAACGCCGATCAGTCGGGAAGCAAAAGATGCGATCGAGCTTCCCCCATTTATGCGATAAATGCCCATTGAACTGGAACATTTTTTAAAAGCGCTGGTAGCTTTATTTATTATAACGGATGCCCCCGGCAATCTTCCGTTTTTCCTTGGATTGACCAAAGATCTCTCCTTAAAGGACCGAAGAAAGATCTTTGCAACCGCTATCTCTACCGGTTTTATCCTTATATTAGGGTTCCTTTTAGTTGGCATGCTTATTTTAGACCTGTTCGGCGTTACTCTGAATGATTTTAAGATCGCCGGCGGAATATTGCTTTTGATAATTGCGATCGAGATCATGCTGCGCGGCAAGATCAACATTGAACACAAAGAAGATATGGGGGTCGTTCCGCTCGGCTGCCCGTTATTAGTCGGCCCCGGCGCGATCACGACGGCGCTGGTCCTTCTCCAGGTGTATGGTTATCCCGTCGTCGTCTGTGCGATCATTGCCTGTTTTTCCCTGATCTGGCTGATCCTCCATTTCGCCGATAATATATATAATTTTCTCGGGAAGAACGGCTCTTTGATCTTAACCAAGATCGCCGCCATCTTGATCGCTGCCATTGCGGTTCAATTCATTAGACAAGCAGTAATGGCCCTATTTTTTAATACTTAATGAGAAACTTTTTTGGAAGATTTTTCCCAAAAGGGAAATATGATTATCAGCGCATTTTAAGAAAATACAGCGAAGTTCTGGTCAAACCCACCACAAACCTTGAATATCTTTCAAAAATGTTCTCTTACCTTCTCTGGAAATCGATGCGTCTTTACGGCGTCTGCCTGCTGATCCTAAATTCGGATAAAAAAAGCTTTATCATCCGCTCCGGCGAAGGGGTCGGTGAAAGCATGATCGGACAATCCATTTCTGACGATTCCCCTCTCTTTAATGAGCTTTTAGCAACAAGAAAAGAGATCGATCGGGATGAAATAAAAAAACGGCTGGCTTCTCCCAACCTATCCAAAGAAGAAAAAGTAAAGCTAGACCGGATCTTGGAGGATCTTGCCTTTTTAAAGTCCGTCATTTTGATCCCCTGCATTTCCGAAAGCGATTATTTTAAAAAACCGACCCTCCTTTCCGTTATTTGCCTCGGTAAAAAGCTCTCCCTGGAAAGCTATTCCGAGGAAGATATTAATTTCTTGAGAACTATCGCCAATCAAAGCGCCATCAGCATTGAATATACTTTTATTTTTGAGGAGCTTAGAAAACAACAGGAACAGATCCTTCGTTCAGAAAAATTGGCAGCGCTCGGGACGCTTGTCAGCGGGATAGCGCATGAGTTAAAAAACCCTTTAACCTACATTTCAACCGTTTCACAGGCAATGGGGAGCAAATGGGATGACAAAGGCTTTAAAGAAGGGGTCATGAGCATCATGCCGGCAGAAATTGAGAGGATGCGGCTGATCCTGGAAGGCTTATCGGATTATTCAAGATCAAAAGATATTAAACTCGAAAATACCGACATTATTGTGATCATTGAAAAAGTCCTGGCAGTATTAAGCTATGAAATAAAAAAACATTCGATCGTTGTGGAAAGATCTTTTCCGGATCCCAGCCAATTGATCGTCAAGGGAGATAAAAATCGGCTCTCCCAGGTCTTTCTTAATATTATCGCCAATTCCCTTCAATCCATGGAAACAGGAGGGATCTTAAGGATATTGGCTGGCATAGAAGGAAACTCCGCAAGCATATCAATTGCGGACCAGGGAAAGGGAATCCCTGAAGAAAATTTATCCAGGATCTTTGAGCCGTTTTTTTCCACAAAGGAATCCGGCGTTGGTCTGGGATTAAATCTATCAAAGCAGATCATCGACCAGCATCACGGCAAGATCAATGTTGAAAGCTCTCTCGGGAAAGGGACTACTTTTAAAATTATCCTGCCCATGTGATAGAATAAATATGGTCATGTCAGGCAAAAGCGCCATCCAGACCGGAAAGGATGGTTTTTTATTTTTTGCGAAATAGGCTTTGAAAAGAAAAAGTTATTTTTTAAGGATCCACTCGATCTGATCCAAACTCACACGCTCTCCGAAATCCCCGCTTGCTTTGCAAAGATGGAAGAGGCGACGCAAAAAGGATATTACCTCGCCGGTTATTTATCCTACGAAGCCGGCTATGCTTTCGAAGAAAAACTGATCGAAAAGGATAGATTCGAATTTCCCCTTCTTTCTTTCGGAGTGTATCCGTCCCCTTCTCCCGCGCCAATCCCTACTAATCCTTGCTCATTCATCCCCATCCCTTCGCCTCCCTTCAACCTCTCTCCCGAAGAATACTACGCTAAAATCGATTCCATCCGCGAGTACATTGCCGCGGGCGAAACTTATCAGATCACTTTTTGCGTAAAGAAAAAATTTGGTTTTAGCGGAGATCCATATGCGTTGTACAATAAACTATTAAATTTTCAGCCGGTCCCCTATCCCGCTTTTCTCTCTCATCCTCAATTCTCGATACTTTCCCTATCGCCTGAAATGTTTCTAAAAAAGAATGGGCGATCGATAACCGTAAAGCCGATGAAAGGAACGATGGATAGGAGCTTAGGCATGTTAAATAGTTTATTCGGAGGAATTAGGTTAAAACACGATACAAAGAACCGGGCTGAAAACGTCATGATCGCCGATCTCCTCCGCAATGATCTGGGCCGGATCTGTAAAATGGGAACGGTTGATACATTAAAACTATTTGAAGTCGCACGCTATAAGACCCTTTATCAAATGACTTCGACGATCAGGGGAGAATTATTCGATCCGGCACTCCCGTATTACACGATTTTCAAAGCCTTATTTCCTTCCGGCTCCGTTACTGGCGCTCCCAAGATCCGATCGATGCAGATCATCCGCGAACTTGAAGGAGAAGAGCGAAAGATCTATACCGGCGCCATTGGTTACATCACTCCCCAAAGAGATATGTTTTTCAATGTCCCTATCAGAACAATTCTCCTAACGCCTGACTCCCAACTCCCAACTCACCAAGGCGAAATGGGAATCGGAGGGGGGATCACCTACTACTCCACCCCCCAGGGCGAATATGAGGAGTGCTTAACCAAGTCCCGATTCCTTGAAATTATTACCTAAAATTAACGATATATATATAGGAAGAGAGGATTATGAATCCCATAACAAACTTTAATATAAACAATTTTAAGGAAACACTAGTCGAGATCGAACGGCTAGGAAAATTCGAATATCTTCGCGATCTTGAGGATAAGATCATCCAAAGGATCGTATTTTTGATCGGCGAAGGAACGGAAGAGGCCAAGATCGAACTTATCAAGATCGAGGATACGATAA
>JBAYJF010000110.1:0-3986 GCA_041665245.1 Candidatus Margulisiibacteriota bacterium
TCTTGGTATTTTTGCGATGATCCCGCAAATGCCTACTTTTTCGTTTTTATCCATGGCGTCTTTATCCGGAATTTTAGCACTGGTCCTTCTTCGGGCACAGTCGGCTAAAGACGAATCTAAAGTTGTTACGGAAGAAGTTTCCGCCAAAGACATTATGAAAAAACCGGAAAGCATTTTGGGAACGCTTGGGCTTGATCCGCTATCACTTAAAGCCGGCAGGAATTTAATTCCATTGATCGACCCGTCGCAAAAAGGCCCGCTGCTTGAGCGAATAACGCTCATAAGATACAACATCGGACAGGAACTCGGGTTTGTAATTCCCGGCGTCAGGGTCATGGACGACTTAAGCCTCCCGCCGAACCAATATATTATTGAAATACGCGGAACAAAAGTTTCAGTTGGAGAGATCCAGCTTGGATCGCATCGAGTCGATATTTCGCTCGCACAAGCGAAGGCTCGAAAATTATCGGGCATTGAAGGACGCGATCCCTTAAGCAACGATCTTGTAACCTGGGTACCGGACGATCTACTTCCTCAAATCCAGAAGCTCGGCTTGGTCGCCAAAACTCCGGTCGAAGCAATTTCGGAACATTTTGCGGAAATCATCAAACGCTACGCCGATGAGATCATGACAAGGCAAAACGTACAATCGCTGATCGAGCTTGTAAAAAACTCCAACGCTGCGATCGTTAGGGAACTTATTCCGGATCTTTTATCACTGGGACAGGTCCATAAAGTTCTGCAGCTGCTGGTCAGAGAAAGGGTTTCGATCCGCGATCTATCCACGATCCTAGAAAAACTTGCCGATTATGCGCATCTTTCAAGAGATATAAATATTCTTGCCGAATATGTAAGGCAATCGCTTGCCAGACAAATTTGCGAACATTACACCGATAAAAATGCCATCATAACCGTTGTAACGATCGATCCCGCACTTGAAGAGACGCTGATCGGATCGATCCATCAATCCGAATACGGATCATTTTTGGCCGTTGATCCGAATATCGGAGAAAAGATCCTTGTACAGATATCCGGACATCTCCAAAACTTCAAACGCTTAAAACTAAATGCGGTTATTTTATGTTCTCCCCGCTTAAGGCCGCATTTTAAGCGCTTTACTGAACGAAGTTTCCCCGACCTTGCCGTTCTTTCCTATAATGAAGTCGTACCGCAGGTAAAAGTCCAATCGATCGGTATGATCTCCGTTGAATAGCTTTACATTGAAAATTCAATTTGTTAAAATGCTAACGTGGAGATAAGAAGAAGAACGGATTATAAAGACTTGAAAAAAGTCGGCCGCCCGGCGATCGAAGGATCCGGAGAAGCCCCACCCGCAGGAATAGCCGGAATACTAAGACCTTCCTGGAATTTTGCACAAGGAATGGCAAATCGATTCGGCCAGGAATTAAATGATCAACCAAAACGCGCAAAAGAATTTTTAAAAGCTTTGCTAAATAAATTTTAATGATAACCAGAAAAGAAGTTGAAGACCGGATCGTTTCCCTCATTCGCGAGCAATTCTTAAAGCATAGCGACGAGACACTGGAAAAATATAAAAATCAGATCGAATCCACCGTAAAATGGTATGTTTCAACCCTTCCCCGCCACATTGCAAAATCCGAAGCCGATGATCTTGAATCGGAAGCAAAGATCGCTTTCGTCAATTGCCTAAAAACCTGGGATCCCAGGTTTGGCGATCTCTGGCCGTATGTATCCGTCCGCCTAAAAGGATCGATGCAGGATTATTTAAGGAAAAGAGGGACCGATCCCATCGCCGGATTATATGAATTCATTACTTCGGCCGCGAACGTCCATATGGCCTTCAACCGCAAAGAGATCGCCCATGTGGAAATTGAGTCGTTGAATGTTGAAGCTGCGATCAAGGATTTCTCCGATAAAGAGAAAACAGTGCTAAAAGAGTATTACGAAAAAGATAAGACCTTTAAAGAGATCGGAAAAGATATTGGATTATCCGAATCTCAAGTTTCCCGCATCTGCAAAGAGGCTACGGTAAAACTAAAGAAGAATCTCACCGAAGATACTCCTGTCGATTTATCCTGATTTTCATCAACTATATTCATAAGGGGGCTAATAATGGGCGAAGAACAGATATCTCAAAAAACTTTTGATGAAATAAGTGCGCAGTTAAAGTTCCTTAAGACCGTAAAGCGCCGTGAGATCGCAAATGCAGTCAACGAAGCCAGAGAACATGGTGATCTGAAGGAAAATTCCGGCTATCATGAGGCTCGAAAAGACCAATCTTTAAATGAAGCCAAGATCAGAGAGCTCGAAAAGAAAATAGATAGCGCCAAAGTTGTTGAGGAAGCAACTCGGACAAAAGGGGTTGTCTCCCTTAGATCGCAAGTAAAATTTAAAAACCTGGAAACGGATGAAATCAAGGTTTATACCCTTGTTTCCGAACTGGAATCCGACATTCTAGAGAATAAGGTTTCCGCTTCAACCCCGGTCGGCGACGCCTTGCTGGGAGCAAAAGTGGGAGAAACGGTTGAAGTCATCGCGCCGCTGGGAATAATGAAATTTAAGATCCTTGAGATTACATAACCTTACTCGCACGCACCGCTTTAATTGCATCGATTGCCGAACTAGTTATGCCGCCCGCATGCCCGGCCCCCTCTCCGATCGGAAATAGATTTATCATATTTATTGCTTCGCAATCTTCGTTCCTCGGAAAACTGACCGGACAAGTCGTCCTGGTTTCGGCGCCAAGCAAGATCGCCTGGTCGCTTACAAAAAGCGGATATTCTTTTTTCCATTCTAGAAAGGCTTTTTTAAGATATTTTCCAACAAAGGAAGGAAATATATTCGCGAGCATTGCCGGCTTCGTTCCCATCTTAAAAGAATTTTCTAATAGTTTTACGGATACTTTGTCACTCAAAAGATCAGGCAGGTTCTGCGCCGGAGCTTCCCACCCGGATCCTCCAAGTGCAAATGCATTTTGTTCGATCTTCTTCTGAAAATATATCCCGGCTAAAGGATGCTTCGAGGCATAATCCGAGGTTTTGCAGGTCACAACGATCGCAGAATTCGAATATTTAGATGCCCGTTTTGAATAGCTCATCCCGTTAAGGACAAAAAGCCTGTTTTCAGAAGATGCATTCACTATCTCTCCACCAGGACACATGCAAAAGGTATAAACACCTCTCCCGGCTTCTCTGTCGGTATAAGTAAAAGAATAAGCTGCTGCTTCATCAATGCTTTCTGAATGTCTAATCGTGTTTATTAATTGAGCGGGATGTTCTATCCTCACGCCAACAGAGATCGGCTTCTGCTCAATCTGGATCTTAGCCGCATGCAGCATTTCAAAAGTATCTCTGGCCGAATGGCCGATAGCCAGGAATATTTTTGAAGACAAATATTCTTTAGTAGAATTGATAACGACCCCAAGAGCTATGCCGTTACTGATAATAATATCGGTAAGCTTTGAAGAAAAATAGATCTCTCCGCCCTTTGATAGAATATATTTTCTGATATTTTTGACGATCTCGCACAAAACATCCGTTCCCAGGTGCGGTTTGCTTTTATGGACAATATCATCGGGAGCGCCAAACCGGACAAAAGTTTCGAGAACTTTTGCTGCAATAGGAGAATTATTTTTCCTGGAAAAAAGTTTCCCGTCAGAATATGAACCGGCGCCGCCTTCCCCAAATTGAATATTCGATTCGGGGTTAAGAACTCTTTCCATGAAAAACTTATTTACATCGGCAGAGCGCTCTTCTATACTTTTGCCCCGCTCAAAGATCAAAGGGGAAAAACCTTGCTCGATCAGCTCAAGCGCGGCAAACATACCGGCGGGACCAAACCCGATAATTATAGGTCGTTCAGTCATTATCGCTCTATTATATACCACGAGGGAAAAACATGTTCCGGGGGGTCAAATACCCAGATAAGCTTCTCTGATCCGGGGATTATTCTGAAGATCTTTGCCAGAGCCTTCCAGAACTAACTGGCCGGCGGCCAGGACATAA
>JBAYJF010000111.1:0-3887 GCA_041665245.1 Candidatus Margulisiibacteriota bacterium
AAACCGGAGCGCTCGTCGGCGTTAAGGAAGTGTCTTCCACGATCGCCTTTACTTCATTTGCGGTAGCATCCCTGGTTGCCCCGTTCACCATTTTCTTCCATTTGAAATTTGCGGTCGTAATATAACCAGCTTCGTTCGTAACTAAATTAAAGACCGGGAAAACATATCCGTTGTTTGAATGGACCCCGACTATATCGACACCGTGATAGTTCCGGAAAGTATAGGTCTTGCCGCCGACTTCAACGACATGGGTCCCGGCTGGCGTAACTTCCGGCGTGGCGATCGGATTCCCGCTGATCTTTGAATAGGCGGTCCATCCTTCTCCACCGCCAGTTGCTTCAACTGCAGAAGTAACTTCGGTAACAAGGCTCCCTCCGCTTGTACCAACGGCGGACGGAAAAGTAAATTTAATACTGGCGCCTACCGTTTGCGAATCGCCTTTTGCTGTTATAGTGGTAGTATAAGATTCCGGGCTTGGAGCATAGCTTTCGTTATAATTCCCGCTTTGCATTTGGGCAATTTGTCCGGTACCGCCCGCCATATTGATGTAAGATTGGTACATGTAATACTTGCCTTCGTTCATATCAAATTCACCATTCCCATCAACATCCATATTGGTGAAAACGATCATTGCGTCATCTATGGAACCGTAATAACTGGCATTGGTCTGGTCAACCATGTTCATTTGGCTGATCAAGCTCGTTAAATTAACGGATGTCGTTGCTTCGGTGCTGGCACTATTTACCTCAACTGTCCCAAGATCCATCGAGCTGCCGGTTGGGTTCATTAGCGGCAGAGAATCCCAATTCACATCATTTTGTTTTAAATAGCCAAGTAGAGTAATAGTACTTCCGGTTTTGTTATAAAAACCGACAGCGTACGGAACGCCCTTGGTAACCGTAATGCTGAAATTACCGTTGGAATCAAGCGTTGCCAAATGTTTTTCGCCGTTTGACCCGACTGCGATCACATGGGTAATAGTCAACGCATCTTGTGCGCTCATTCCGCTGGCAGTTAAGCTCTTAAGTTTCCCGGAAAGTCCATAGTCCGATGAACTGCCGGAAGAATTATTAGACCCGCAGCCAATAATATAGATCCCGCTAACAAACAACAAACAGAATATTCCAACCAGGGCCCAATATCTTTTATTCATAAACTGCTCCTTATAAAGTTGATATGGGAATATTTTACAATAATTTCAAAACAAATTGCAATAGTTTTTTTTCTGTTGACAGATTCTCCATATCAGGTATACAATCGTATACTCATGATAATGGAAATATCGGAAACCATAAAAGTCGGAGCAGTATTTTCCGCCGAAGGCGGAAAAGGCATTAGAAAGGTCCATCCAAAATGGTTCGTCTGGGAAGGGAGAAAATACACCATAAAAGAGGTCAACTATACCTGGAAAGAGCTCCAGGGATCGGAAGACCTGTATTGTTTTTCCGTTACCGACGGGGCCAATAACTACGAATTATCTTTTAATAGCAAAAGAGTCGTCTGGGTTTTAAACAAGGTCTTCTAAAATGCCCTCCCCCCGAACGATCCTCCACGTCGATATGAACTCCTATTTCGCATCGGTTGAACAGGCCGCCAACCCAAAACTAAGGGGAAAACCGATCGCTGTCGGCGGCGGGACCGGCGGAAAGACCACGATCGTCGCCGCCTGCTCCTACGAAGCCAAGGCCAAAGGGGTCAAGACCGGCATGGGCGCCTGGGAAGCAAAAAAGATCTGCCCCGAAATTATTATCGTCGCCGGCGATATGAGCAAGTATATTTACACTTCTTCCGAAATTTTCAAGATCCTAAGGAACTATACCGATCTATTTGAAGCCTTTTCGATCGATGAAGGCTTCATGGATGTGACCGCCACCAAAGAACGTTTTGGCGGAGAGATCATGCTCGCCAAAGAGATAAAACAACGGATCAGAGAGGCTTTTCGCCTAACCTGTTCGATAGGGATCGGTCCGAATAAATTCCTGGCCAAATTGGCCGGAGAATTAAAAAAGCCCGACGGTCTGGTCATCCTAAGAAGCGAAGATATCCCGGAAAAGATCAAAGATGTTCCAGTTAATAAATTATGCGGCGTGGGGAGAAAGCTTGAAAAATATCTTGCCGCAATGGGCGTCCGAACATTTTTAGAGCTTCATCGTTATCCAAGAGAGAAGCTCATAAAACGCTTTGGAACGGTTTATGGCGACCATCTCTGGCATATGGGACAAGGCCTCGATAATTCCCCCGTTATGCCCTATCCTCAAATAGAAGAATCGAAATCGATGGGACACTCCTATACCATGCCCGAATATACCAGCGATATTAAAGAAGTAAAAGCCTACCTCCTGCTTTTATCCGAACAGGTCGGAAAAAGGCTAAGAAGTGGGAACTATAGCGGCAACACGGTCCATCTAACGCTCGGGTTCGGCAATTATAACTTTTGGGGAAAACAAAAGAAGCTCGCCGAATACCTCGATGACGGCTATGATATTTTTAAAACGGCAGAATTCTTGTTCGATAAGAATTTTTCGGGAAATACCCGCGATCCTTTCCGTTTTGTCGGGATCTCTGTTTCTGGCCTGCTAAGAAATATCAGCCAGCCCGGCCTTTTTCCGGAAAAACAGGCTGCAGGGAAAATACTAAAAGCCGTCGATGCAATAAACGACCGTTATGGGGAACAGACCGTCAAACGGGCGGCAACAATGAACACCATCCTGCACGAGAAAGTCGGCATGGCCCCAAAAAACTTTGTAAAACCAAGCGTTTGATTCTCTTACTTCAATTTGCTACTATCTAGCCAAAGCTAGAAAAGGAGAAAAAACATGAACAACCAATTATTATCCGACACCAAGCTGGCGATCGAATTGGAAAAAAAAGGATATGAATTATATAGTCAAACCTCGGCAAAGACGACCAATCCTCTGGCAAAAAATGTCTTCTCCAGTCTCGCCGATCGGGAATTGATCCACCTTGAAAAGATCAAGGAATTTTATAAAAGCCTGTCCGGGGAAGCAACCCTAAAAAGCGATTGGCTAAAAGGAACATCGATCCCTATGGCAAAAAACGAATTATTAAAAACCATTACCGAAAAACTTAAGCAAAGCTTATCAAAAGAATTTACCACCCAAAGCGATATAAACGAGGCTTATCTGGTCGCCGAAGGATTGGAGCGCGACAGCTATACCTTTTATGAAAAGATCAGCAAGGAAAGCACCGACGAACTTGTGAAAAAGTTCTACATGGCTCTAGCTCAAGAAGAGCGTGAACATTATGACATTCTGGATGAAACCCAGCTCTACCTTAACGACCCGCAGGAATGGTTCAGGCGCCAGGAAAAATGGATCGTTGAAGGCTGATCATCTCTTTATCTGCGGAATGCTCTCCAGCGCCTTTTTGATCTCATCTGCGGGATATTCGTAATCTTTAATATTCCCGGTCAGAAAAGCATCATAGGCCGCCAGGTCAAAATGACCGTGTCCGCTTAAGTTAAATACAATGACCTTTTCGCCGGTCGCAGCCAGAGCTTCATCGATCGCCCCTTTTATCGCATGGGTGCTCTCCGGTGCCGGAAGGATCCCTTCGGTCTTGGCAAATAAGATCCCCGCTTCAAAGCAGGTCATTTGATGGTAAGCCCTTGCTTCAACGATCTTCTGGTCGACTAATAAGCTTAATAATGGCGCGTTCCCGTGATAGCGCAGTCCGCCCGCATGGATCCCTGCCGGAACAAACCGATGCCCCAAAGTATGCATTAATACCAGCGGCGTTAAGCCCGCAGTATCGCCAAAATCATAAACGTAAGGGCCTTTCGTCATTGTCGGGCAAGCCATCGGCTCGACTGCGACAAATTTAATATCTTTTCCGCCTTTGATCTTATCTTTAATAAATGGAAAAGC
>JBAYJF010000112.1:0-3844 GCA_041665245.1 Candidatus Margulisiibacteriota bacterium
CAGCGTCCTTATCTCCGCCCTAAAGAACAGCATTTCCGGGGCGTTATCGATAGCCAAGCTCTGCCTCTTATAAGCTTATTGTCCCCTCATTTTATTCGTGCTAAAATTGAATTCTCTTATGGAATACAAAAACACCTTAAATCTGCCCAAAACCGACTTCCCGATCCGGGCAAACTTGAAAACAGTCGAGGAAGAACTCCTGGCCAAGTGGGAAAATGAGGATATTTACGCCAAAATCCAGGCTAAAAATCAGGGAAAAGATAAATATATTCTCCACGATGGCCCCCCCTACCCCAATGGCGATATCCATCTCGGCCACGCATTAAATAAGATCCTTAAAGATATTATCGTTAAATACAAAGCGATGTCCGGTTTTTCATCTCCATATATTCCCGGCTGGGATTGCCATGGACTACCTATCGAGATCCAGCTGCTAAAAGAGATCGGCGATAAAAGAAAAGAGATGAGTATTACCGAATTTCGCCAAAAATGCAAAGAATATGCCCTTAATTTTGTCGATCTCCAACGGAAAGAATTCAAAAAGCTTGGGATCTTTGCCGAATGGGAAAATCCTTATCTAACCATTAATCATACTTATGAGGCTAAAACCATTGAGCTTTTTGGAATCCTGGCGGAAAAGGATTACGTCTATCGCGGCCTAAAACCGATCCATTGGTGTCCAAGCTGCGAAACCGCACTAGCCGAAGCAGAACTAGAGTATCAAGATGATCGATCACCATCCATATACGTGAAATTCGAAATTCGAAATCTCGAAACCTGCCTGCCGGCAGGCAGGTCCGAAATAAATTCCAAGATCCAAAACCCAAAGCTTCCTTTCGAATTGCCTTGGTTTATGATCATTTGGACCACGACCCCATGGACCTTGCCGGCGAACGTAGCGGTTTGCGCCAATCCGGAACTTGAATACGTCTTCTTAAAAGTTAGTAACGAAATATATATTGTTGCCGAGGGGCTGCTGGATAGCTTTATCGCTAAACTTGATATCAAAGACCATACGATCCTTGATAAAACAAAGGGAAAATATTTAGAAGGGATCCTCTGCCGCCATCCTTTCATCGAACGCGATGTCCCGGTCGTACTGGGAGATCTGGTTACATTGGAACAAGGGACAGGACTCGTCCACATCGCCCCGGGCCACGGGCAGGAAGATTACCTTGTCGGATTAAAATATAAACTTCCGATCGTTATGCCGGTAGATGAAAGAGGCTATTTTGATAACACCGTTCCGGAATTTATTGCCGGGAAACATTATGACGAGTCCAATAAAATAATAACCGAAAAGTTAAAGCTCGATGGGGCGCTGCTTAAGCTTGAATTCATGAAACATTCTTATCCTCACTGCTGGCGCTGCAAAAAACCGGTAATTTTCCGAGCCACCGAACAATGGTTCATTTCAGTCGATAAGAACGATCTTCGCAGAGAAGCTCTAAAAGCGATCGGCGATACAAAATGGTATCCCGCTTGGGGCGAGAACAGGATCAGAGGGATGGTTGAAGGCCGCCCGGATTGGTGTATTTCCCGCCAAAGATCTTGGGGGATCCCGATTCCGGCCTTTTATTGTAAAAGCTGTAAAGAACCTCTTGTCACCGGCGTTTTCAATAAGGCTATCCGCGAGCTTGTCCAGCAGGAAGGGACGAACGGTTGGTTCACAAAAGAAGCAAAAGATATCCTTCCAAAAGGGATCAAGTGTCCCAAATGCGGAGCAGAAGAATTTGAAAAAGAAAAAGATATCCTGGATGTCTGGTTTGAGTCCGGCTCTTCTCATATTGCCGTACTTGAAACTAATCCCAACTTGAAATGGCCGGCAGACCTTTATCTTGAAGGCTCCGATCAGCACCGGGGATGGTTCCAAACCTCCCTGCTTACGGCGGTCGGCTACAAAGGCCGCGCTCCCTTTAACGCCGTCTTGACGCACGGCTTTACGATCGACGAAAAGGGAAAAAAGATGAGTAAATCCACGGGCAATGTGGTCGATCCGCAAGATGTTGCTACGCGCTACGGAGCGGATGTTCTCCGCCTCTGGGTCGCTTCAACAGATTTCAGGAATGATATCGCCGCATCGGAAAAAATACTCAAACAGGTCCAAGACGCCTATTCCAAGATCAGAAATACCTGTCGGTTTCTTATCAGTAACTTATCAGATTATACTGTCTCCAAACTCCCTACTCCCAACTCCGATCTCGTTGAAATCGACCGTTGGATCCTGCTAAGATTACACCGGCTGATCGAACGCGTCTGTAAAGCCTACGATGAATATGAATTCCATCTCGTCTACCATTCGATCTATGATTTTTGCGTTAACGACCTTTCGGCGCTTTATCTGGATATGTCCAAGGATCGCTTATACTGCGAAAGAAAAGATTCGGTAGAACGCCGCTCGGCCCAATTCGCGATGCATGAGATCCTTTCCGCTCTTACCAGGCTGCTCGCCCCAATTTTGTCTTTTACTTCGGAAGACATCCTAAAATACTCCGGAAATCAAAAAACAAGCATTTTCTTAACTGAGATGCCAAGCCCAGATCCTTTGTACCTCGATGAAAAACTAGAGACAAAATGGGAAACGATCCTTTTGATCAAAGAAAAAGTAAACCGCAAGCTGGAAGAAGCCCGGGCAAAAAAAGAGATCGGCAGCGCGATCGAGGCGCATGTCGAGATCTGCGCAAAAGGAAAAGAACTTGAACTCCTAAGATCCATAGAGAATCTACTTCCAACCATCCTGATCGTTGCCGGGGTCAAGCTTAGCGAAGGCGAAAATGAACCATTGGTCTTAAAAGCTTCCGGAGTAAAATGCCAACGCTGCTGGATCCTCAGGGAAACAGTTGGAACGGACAAAGAACACCCGACATTGTGCACCCGCTGCGCAAACGTAGTACGGTAATATTTATCCTACCCTCACCCAATCTTTAGCTAACCATAATTTATCGTATACAACCCTCTCCCAAAGGGAGAGGGGTCAAAACATTTATAATTAAACAAAACAGCCCCTCTCCCCCTGGGAGAGGGAAGTTATCGTATATCTTCGGCCAGAAAAAAACTGGGTGAGGGAAATTAAATTTGATTTATCACCGTAAATTCGTTATATTTAAGCTGAATTAATTTACATTTTGACTGGAAATTATATTGAAAAAAACGTTTTTAATCTTCTCAATTTTACTTTGTTTGCTCCCTGCCATTTCACTTGCTTCGCCTATTTCTGACCTTAAGAATTCCATCTATGGTCAAGTTCGCCAAAACGCCATTGATTCATTTTCTGCCCTTTTTAATCGCAAAGTAACGATCGAAAGAGCCGAAGGCCGCCTTATCGGACAGATCGACTTCATTAATTTCACGATCCCCGGGATCGGGACGATCAAAAAAATGACCCTAAATTATAATCCTATTATAATGCTGGAAACAAAAGGGGATATCGTTCCCGCACTATACGAGATCGTCGTTGAAGATGGAAAATTTGACATCATCCGCAATAATCAGGGGAAAATAAATCTCTTGAGCGCACTTTCAAGCGGGGATCCATCCTCTAAAACACCCCCGCCCCCTTTTAAGGGAATAATAACCCTTCGAAATTGCACAGGGTTATATAGTGACCAGCAGGGATTCAAGGCTGGCTCACCAACCTTTCACACAAATATTTCCGAATTAAATGGCTCGGTAAATTTAAAAAATCTAAACAACATTCGTTTTAACCTTTCCGCAAAGATCCCTGAACAAATAAATATTTCGGGATCGATCAAACCAAGTTCTGCTAACTATTCAGCGAATATAAATATCCAAGATGTAAGTCTTAAGAAATGGGGAAACTATATTACTCCTCAAGCAGAAATAA
>JBAYJF010000113.1:0-3723 GCA_041665245.1 Candidatus Margulisiibacteriota bacterium
GTCGGTTAGCTTTGATAAATTGATCGACAGCAAGGCTTCGGCTTCGTCCGAGATACTATCCGCACTCCCTTCAAAAGAAGCCTCAATGTAGATCGAAGCTCCGGGTTTGAACCAATCGTTTGCTTTTGGCTTATTGAGCGTGAACTCGCTTTTCGGAGGTCGTATCTTATACAAAAATGGATTTGAATACCCGCTGTGTTCCAGTCCGTTATCGGCAGAAAGTCTTATATAAAAATCGCATTCTCTCGAAGAAAAGGCGACCGGAATGATCGTTTCGGATAAATTATTCGAAGATATTTTATAAAAATTGATCGTCTTATCTGCGGGAAAGTCTTTATCTGAGGAAACAGCTGCGGTTATTAAAAGGTGATCTTCCGGGCGTTTAATGCATTTAATCTCCTGAGAAGTTGAATATAGGGTCATCCCGTAGGGAGGAGATTTGATTTCCGGCGGTAGTAATTTGGCTTTGTTCCCTGGACGGACCTCCATTGGATTGGAAAAACTTGCTCCATTATCGAAACTTACGGCGCAAAATGGATCAAATTTGCCAGAATAGGAGCTTTCCCAGAATAGCTTAAGATTATCTTCCGATAAAACTGTCCGTAATCCGCTTATCTCGCTTAGTGAAGAATAGATAGGATTAATTTTCTTTAATGGCTCAAAATAATGCTGCAGAGAGTTCTCTTTTGTGTTCGGATTATTTTTTAAGAAAAAGAAGTGAATATTATTGTTATTATCAATTAATGAGTTTGGGGCTGTTAAGGCTTCCCCTGTATAGACGATGATTTCTGTCGCCGAATAATTCTTCCCGCCGTCAGACGACTTTAAGTAGGCAATTGCTTTTTCATGCTTATTGTTGATATGGTTTGGGATAGCTTCTTCCCAGGAAATTGTGACATTCCCGCTTTTTAGGGCAATGGAAGGATGCCTGCCATTTTTTGAAAGCAATATGGGAGAAGAAAATGAAATTCCGTCATTTTCTGAATAAACAGCAAAGACTTCTTTTGAAAAAGAATAGGCGCATATAATTATGGTATTATCGGATTTTAGATCGTAGGAAGATACCTCGCTGGAAAAATTGATCAAAACTTGAGGCATATTCAAAGTAGCCTCAAATGTTGTTCGCGGCGTTGACCTGGCAACCCCAGATCCGCAAAGAAATATTAATAATAGGAGCGCCAGTTTTTTCAGCACGGCAATCGATTTTACCATCCTTTACTTGAATATGTAAATAGGATATAATCGAAAACCCGAAGAACTGTGATGAAAAAGCCGCAAAAAATTATAATTATCGGAGCCGGCCCCATAGGTTGTTACTTGGGCCAGCTGTTAAAACAGCAGGGGATGGACGCTTTATTAATTGAAGAGCATCCCGAAGTTGGCCGACCGATACAATGCGCCGGCATAGTTGGAAAAAGCATTTTTGACGATATACGCCTCCCTTTATCAAAAGATTCAATTCAAAACACTATCGATGGCGCTATTATTCAATATCAGGATGCATCTTTTGAATTAAAAAGAGAATCGGTCGCTTATATAATCGACCGTTCAAAGTTTGACAGCAACCTTGCCGTTGGCCTGAACATTAAATTAAGTACAGAAGTTCAGGATATCAACAAGATCGAAGATGGGTATCTCATAAAAACCAATAACGGCGAATTTTTTGCGGACCTGGTAATTGGCGCCGATGGCCCAAATTCGAAAGTAAGACGGACCCTTGGCTTTGCCTCCGACATGAAATTGTACCGCGGATATCAATATCGGGTAAAAACAGAGCCAAAGGTAATGAACAAGGTGATCGTAAAATACATTAAGCCTTTTTCCTTGTTCACTTGGGTCATTCCTGAAAGCGAAAACACGATCCGTATCGGTACTATTTGCAACAATCCTTATCAAGAATTAAATGATTTTATGAGGAGAGAAGGGATCAAGGGCGATATCCTTGAGAAAAACGCCGGCGCGATCCCGATCGGTATATGTGATCTGGTCAAAGGGAATGCTGCCCTGGTCGGCGATGCTGCTTGCCACATCAAGCCGATAACTTCCGGCGGTATCTACTATGGCTTAAAGTCGGCGGAACTGCTGGCCGATTCCATTAAGGACGGGAATCTTTCTCTTTATCCAATTCGCTGGGAAGAAAAGTTCGGAAAAGAGATGAAGATCTGCCTTCTATTAAGATACATCATGGAGAATATGGAAAATGACGTATCGAAGAAGCTATTTGAATATGTGAAGGAAAATGTCCCGTTAGTTGAACAGCTCGGTGATTTTGAAAATCATTCTTCAATTGCCTGGGGGCTCTTATCAAATCGACTCACTTTTCCAACGATCGGAGCCGTAGTATTAGGCATGGTTAAAAACCCAAAAGTTATATTTAATGCGATCTTTAGAAAATAATATCTTTTTAAAGAATAAATATTTTCGTAGGACCATAATTCTTGGATTCATTCTTTTGTTGCTCTATTTTATTCACCCATTTATATTAAATTGGATGGGTAGCCGATTGATCGCGTCCGATAAGATCCAAAAAGCAGATGTGATCCTGGTATTAGCCGGAGACAATAATGGGGAAAGGGTGAACGAAGGGGTGGCTCTTTATAAAAAAGGTTATGCTCCTCGCATGCTTATGTCCGGGGGCCCGCTGGCCTGGCATCTGACGTATGCGGAATGGATGAAAAAACAGGCTATTTTGCTTGGTGTCCCGGAGAGATCAATTTTGATCCAAGACAGATCGCTGTCAACGATCGAAGACGCTAAATTCTCCCTGCCAATTATTAAGGAAAAGAACATTAAATCGGTGATCCTGGTTACTTCTCCCGCTCACACGCGCAGGGCAAAAAGGGTGTTTAATAAAGTCTTTTCAGCTGATAAGATACAAGTGATGGTGTGGCCTGTTAAAAAAAGCGATTTTAATCCAAAATATTGGTGGAAGAGCAATGAAGACATTCAAATAGTTGTTTATGAGTATACTTGTGAAATATTTTATTTTATGAAGGGATATTAAATATTATGAAAATAGGAATTGGCTATGATGTCCATAAGCTTGTTAAGGGGAGAAAATTATTCATCGGCGGGATCGAGATCCCTCATTCGCATGGGTTGCTTGGCTGGTCGGATGGTGATGTCTTGCTGCATGCCATTATTGACGCGCTGCTGGGTGCGCTTGGGGCGGGCGATATCGGAAAACATTTCCCTCCGGGCGATCCGAAATGTAAGAACATTGAAAGTTCAAAGATGGCGATATATTGTCGGGATCTTCTGGGAAAAGCATCTTGCGTTATCAATAATATTGATGCAACCGTTGTTACCGAAGAGCCAAAACTTGCTCCATATATTGATCTGATCCGTCGCAAGATCGGGGAAATATTCGATATTGGAGAAGAGTTGGTCAATATTAAAGGAAAAACGGAAGAAGGCCTTGGATTTACAGGAGAAAAAAAAGGGATCAAGGCTTACGCTGTCTGTTTGATCCATAAGGAACTTTAATGAAACTTGGTGTAAATATCGACCATATAGCTACGCTGCGCGAAGCGCGCAAAGAGGCTTTTCCGGATCCGGCCGAGCTTGCAAAACAGGCGATCGCGGGCGGAGCGGACGGGATCGTCTGCCATTTAAGGGAAGACCGCCGCCATATTAATGACGAAGATCTGAAAAAGCTGCGAAAATTGCCAACCAGGCTGGATATGGAAATGGCAGCAACTGATGAAATGGTTAGAATTGCTA
>JBAYJF010000114.1:0-3673 GCA_041665245.1 Candidatus Margulisiibacteriota bacterium
TAAATTTACCCGCGACTCCAGTTCGATCGATTTAAGTTCATATAGTATTAAGTTATCTGAAGTCCACCATATCCAGGCTTCCTATAACTTCACTTCAAGGGTTGTTTGTAAGTTTGATATTTATTGATCGATCCGATTCGATAGGCAGATAAAGAGATGCCGCATTCAACTGAATGCGGCATTCTTTTTTTTCTATCTGTTTACTAAGTAGATGGTCAGGTTTAAATAGGAAGCAAAGCTTACCCAGAGAATATAGGGGACCAGCAGCCAGGCGGCCGGCTTTGATATTTTGCTGAAAGAAATAATCGTTGCAAGGATCGCAAGCCATAAAAATATGATCTCTATAAAAGAATAGAGCGGTCTTTGCATGCCGAAAAACAATATTGACCAGAAGGTGTTTAAAATGAGCTGGACACCGAAAATTACCATTGCATTTCTTATCTCTTTTTTCTCCGTCCCTTTTTGCCAAACGAGATAGAGCGCGATCCCCATCATTATAAATAAGGTTGTCCAGACCGGTCCAAAGATCCAATTGGGAGGGGAAAGCGCTGGCCGGTTGAGGCCGGCGTACCAGGTAGGGATCGAAGGGTAGGTCGCGATCGAGCCGATTCCTCCCGCCAGTAGGCAAATCCCGATAGAAACGACCAGCTTTATAATATTCATATTGATCCTCCTTTTGTAGTGAAATTATACCGAATTATTGCAGAAAACATATTGGATATCAAATGGTATAAGGGAGAATATTAAATGAATGCAACGGGACCGGTTAATAGGGTTGGTTTACACAGGCAGTTATCTCGTATTCATGTTGAAGGAGCCAGGCCGCGCCTCAGTGAGATGGACAAGATTAAAGAGGCTTCGGTTTATCTAAGAATGCGTTTGGGTTCTTTTAAACCGCTAATTCTCCTTACATTGGGTTCTGGCTTAGGAGATCTTGCCGCGCAGATCGAAAACCCGATCGAAATTAGTTATTCGGATATTCCTGGTTTTCCAAGACCGAAAAGCCAGGTTGAAGGACATGCCGAAAAGTTCGTTGCCGGAATGCTAAATGGTGTTCCAGTTATTGCGATGTGCGGCCGTTTCCATTTATATCAGGAAGGGATCACTCCTGCAGATGTTGTTAGGCCGGTAAGAACTCTGCTAAACATGGCAGACATTCGTCATTTTATTGTAACAAATGCTGCCGGGGGAGCGATCAAGGGGAATAAACCCGGAGATGTAATGCTTATAACCGATCAAATTGATAATACGCATAAAGTTTTACCTACAGTATTTGAGATGGAGCCGCAATTTGCGGATAAGAGCGAAGTATACTCAAAAGAGTTGATCGGATTGATCGAAGATGTAGTCTTAGAAAATGATCTAATAAGTATCTATAACGGCGTATATTGGGGGAATCATGGCCCTGATTATGAAACGCCGGCAGAAGTAGTTATGGCGCAGGTTTCCGGCGGAATGACCGTTGGAATGTCTACAGTAAAAGAGACCTCGGCTGTTGCAAGATATAATGTAAAAGCTATAAAAGAAGGTCGGCCAACTGTTAAAGTAGCCGGTTTTAGTTACATTACAAATCCGGCGGCAGGGACGGTTGCTGGTGTTACTTTGGACCATGATGACGTAAAAGCTGCGGCTGGAGATGAAACCGGCGTGGAAAATTTCACAAACATTATCTTGCTAACAGTTAAAGAAATACATAGAAGACACGTTGCTTAATACAAACCGCTATTTACAGCCCTGAAAATATAAAGGTATAATTCAGGCGCATGGTAAATAGGAAGCTTTATCAGACGCTCATTTTTGCTGCTCTTATTGTTTGGTCTGCTACTTGTGCCTATGGCGATAATGATATATCGCAGGCAATAAATGATCTTAAAGGATACAAACCCACCCAATCCGCCAAGGATAAAGTCGTCAACTATTTTTCCCAGGACCAAACGCAATGGAAGAACGTTGGCCGGAAAATAATTTTACGGTTGAATGAAAGCATTCAGAAAAGCGCCGCGGCGAACATAAAAGCGGATATAAAGCTGGACGGCGAAGATGCGGATTGGATAAAAGCAGGGGCTGTGATCAGCGACCCATCAGGGGATGTCGGAGAATTAGATAAGACGGCAGACAAGGGTGTCTTTCAGCCCCTTGATGATATTGTCGGCTACGGATTTACGGCGGATAACAACAACCTCTATTTTATGCTGAAGCCGGCTGCCATGCCGACCGACCGGGATTATTACGATTATAATATCAACCTATTATCCTTGACCGGTAAAATGCTTTATAAAATATGCTGGAGAATGTATGAGAACAGCATTTCCTATTATGATGAAGATAATCAATTAATGGGGAATGTGCCGGATAACAGCGGATCGGTCTTTATCAAGAAAAATGTTTTTGAGGCAAAGGTCCCAAAAAAGATACTAAAGGACCTGCCGTCTAATTTCTATATCGAAGCGATGTCCAATCATTATCACCGGAACGCAGCCGATCTAGCCTGTAATGAATTGATCTACGGTTCGCTTGCCAGCCTAAAAAATGAAAATAATTATTCTCTCGAACTTTTCTGTAAATATGCCGAAAAGATCGACCTTGATCCAAATGATCCGTTCCCTCTGGCGCAGGCAATTGTCGATGCCTTTCCCTATAAAATGGTCACCGGCGATGTGAAAGAAGAAGTGGTAAATGATGGGTTGGCGATGATCGCCGAAGCGAAAGGGGCCAATAAATATAATTACAGCGGGCAAAAAAGATTAAGCGAGCGGGGATTTGAAAATATCCTTTTATGGGCGGACCGGGGGATCGGACTGTCGTATCAAGACCCGATCTTTAAATTTTATTCTTCCCTCCCCAAATCCGGTGGGAAATATAATAAAGAAGTGTATGAATTTTTATTTTTAACGCCTAAATCTTTGGCCCTTTGCCGCCAAATGGTAGAAAAAAATGGCCTGCTTGTCCCGGGGAATATTTCTGCGACCTGCGACAATATCCAGAAGTGGCTGCAGAAAAAAGAAGATTACCGGGCGGATGATTTCTTTCTAGGGAAACTTTTTGCATATGATCCAAAGAAATATAGCGGAATATATTATGCTTATAAAAATGATGATAAACCTTGTATTACAACGATAGGGGACGACGAGATCCTAAAGTGGACGAATCAAAGCGCAAGTTTCCAAGTTGGATATCTTTATAAGAATGGGGTCTATTTCGGCAATTGCGTCGATGTTGCGGTGGTATCGTCTGCCTTTGCGAAGTCGATCGGTATTTCTCCGATCATTTTTCATTATGACTCAATTCTGGATAACGACCAGGAGACGATCCACACCTTTCCTGCCTATTATGATTCAAATGCGAACTTATACCGATGTTTCATTAAGGGAGAGAATATTGTACAAGGGTGGGCGAAGAAGGGGAGTAAGGTTATAAATGTAGGTTATAGTATAGAAGTTCCGATCACCTGGCCGTATTGGAATATAAGGGCCAAAAAGTTGTATGGGTATAATGGCGATTTTTCCAGCAATGTTTATCCTGCAAAAGTATCCGAAGCAGATTGGGAAAAGATAGATAATGTAGGGCTATCCGCAGAAAGGGTAAAAAACCTCTTATTAACAGCTCCAATTAGAAGTTTGTGGTAAAAAAATGCGCGCTACAGGGTTCGAACCTGTGACCCCTTGCCTGTCAA
>JBAYJF010000115.1:0-3583 GCA_041665245.1 Candidatus Margulisiibacteriota bacterium
AGCGCCAGCTATAAGATCGCGTCCGAAAATATTAATTTTGGAAAACTTTCTTCTTCTTCATTGTCTTACGCAGCAACTGGTGTTATTCGCGATCGGCAACTGAACGTCCTAACCGGCACGGGCTATATTGTTGGCGAAGGATTTTTAAAAGGCGCCTATGTTACCAAGGAAGTTGTAGTGCTCGCGCCGATCGTAACATCGGTCACACCAAGCAGCGGCACAAGCACCGGAACAATAAATATCACTGAAATTGCTGGAGCAAATTTTGTATCCGGCGCATCTGTTAAACTCACAAAAACCGGCGAAAGCGATATTGTAGGAACGAGCATTGTCGTTGTCAGTGCCTCAAAGATCACCTGTACATTTGACCTTACCGGAAAGGCTTCGGGCGCATGGACTATAACCGTAACAAATACGGACGGTAAATCCGGATCGCTTCCCTCCGCCTTTACGATCGGCAGCCCTTCACCAACTATTACTTCGATCACGCCGAAGAACGGAACGAATAATAGTTTTGTGGATATCACCGCACTCGATGGGACGAACTTTCGCAGCGGAGCACAAGTTAAATTAGTTAAAACAGGCGACGTTGACATTATTGCAACAAGTGTTAATGTTTCCTCGGCAACGCAGATCTCCTGCCGCTTCGATATTACGGGCAAAACGGTCGGGCTTTGGGATGTTACCGTAACGAATGATGATAATCAGAGCGCGACCCTTTCACAGGGCTTTAAGATCGAAGCACAGAACACGCAGATCGTCGGCGTGGTTGAAAGCACCCAGAACCCATATAATCCGACGGTCGGAACAACTTCGATAAAATATACTTTGAGCAAAGATGCTGAGGTCACTATTTATGTATATAATATTCGCGGAGAAAGGATCTGGGAATGGCATTCGCCGGCAGGGGCAAGCGGAGGTTCAGTTGGAACAAATGAAATTATATGGGACGGGATGACGGCCTTTAAATCAAGGGTATCCAACGGAGTGTACATTGTAGAAATTATGGGGAATGTGAATGGTTCTGTTGTTCAATTGGGAAGAACAAAATTGGCGGTAATAAAATGAAAAAATCTAAATTCCAAAATCCAAATAAATTAGGGAAAAATATAATTAGGGAAATATTTTGTTTGGATTTGTCATTTTTTGGGTTTATTTGTCATTTGGTTTTTGTCATTTGGTTTTTTTCTTTTGCCACGTCTAATGCGGCGGTTATTGGTTCAACCGATGATTCTATGACGGTTGGCGGCGGTGCCCGGCCGATCGGAATGGGCAGAGCCTTCACGGCTATCGCCGACGACTGCGATGCGATCTTTATTAATCCAGCTGGAATAGCCGGCTTGAAAGGCCCGCAGCTTATGTCGATGGCCACAAATTTATTGGGAGAAGTATATTATCTTGAATTTTCCGGTGCTGTCCCAACTCCAAATGGAACTTTTGCCGCAGGATATATTACGACCGGGGTCAACGGGATCCCAACGGGGCAAGTATTGACCGATTATTATGACTCGCTTTTAACGCTAAGCTATGCTGTCCCGCTGGCGCGATATTTTACTTATGGTAAAAATCTATACGCTGGGGTAAATTATAAAATTTATAATCGAGGCTTTACCGGCGGAGTAAATCAGTTCGCTACCGGACAAAGCGCCGATCTAGGATTGAAATTTATTATCTCCCAAAATTTAAGCCTCGGTCTTTGCCGGCAAAACATTCTTCCGGTTTCAATGGGGGGGGTAATCCACCTGAGTGCCGGCGAAGAAGAATCGCTCGCCGGGATAACGAAGCTTGGTATAGCGGTCAAGCCGACGGTTCAGGAAAAGTTGTTGGTCTCGGCCGACATAGATCTGCCAGCGGAAAGTGGAAGACCCACCACTGCGCACATGGGTTTTGAATGGAAAGAAAATAAGTATTTTACTTTTAGGGGCGGCCTGGATCAGAGCGTCGATCCGGCGACAGCGTCGCATACCTCCTGGAATCCAGCGCTTGGCGCCTCACTAAACTATTTTGGATTGCGCGTTGACTATGCTTATCACGCGTATTATAATGACCCCGGATTAGCGACGCAATATGTTTCGTTGTCGTATATCGGCGAACCGTTATTTTCTCTTAAGGGAGCCGTAAATTAATTGACTAAATTAACCAGATTAGTTTTAATATTATTTGGTCTTTCTTTTTTTGTTTTTTCTGTTCACCTTTCCGCGCAGATCAATCCAACGGTAAATTCTCGCACCTATTTGCCGGGTGATTTCGTCCATGTTATTGTGGAGGCTCCGGTCGACACCTCGCAGATCACGGCGGTCATGCCCGATGGGACCGTGACAAATTTGATCCAGGAAAGAGGGAGAAATATTTGGCGGGGAATCTGGCAAGTCCCGATCAATTTTCCAAAAGGGACTTATTCGGCAAAGCTTTCCGCGGTCGATGTGTCAGGCAATGTGTTTGAGGGGATGACCGATGTTTTTACCATCGGAGAATTGGCGATGATTACTTTAGTTGGAAAACCCTCTCCGGAGGCTCAGCCAAAACAGCCTTTAAGTGAGAAGATCCAGCCGACAACGATCACTCCGGGGCCAGGCGAGGCTGAGATCATCAAAAGAGTTTTAAGGATCATTTCAGTCCCAACAACGGCTCCGGCCCCTCCTCTGAAAGCACTGGAAAAAACATCTCTTGTAGAGAAAAACCTTGCTTTAGGAAAAGATTTTTTTGATAAAGAAAAATATTTAGAATCTGCCGCATATTTTAGGATCGTCCTATACATTTCTCCTGAAAACAAGGATGCTGCGCTTTATTTGGCGCAGGCGACCGACCTATTGGCAAGGCAGGATGCGGAAAATAAGCAGCGCATGATCATGGGTTTCGTGTTTTCGATCGCCGGCTTGATATTGCTTGCTTTGTTTTTATGGTTTTTAAGAGCGCTTTATATCAATTCCAAAAAGGCGGCCGTTTGTCCGGTCGAACCGGCCAAGCCTCTTTCCCAAAAAGAGAAGAGCGAACTTTGGCTGAAAAAAATGAACTGGACCAGCAACCCGTTCTCAATTGATATTTTGGGCCAGCTCTTTACAAATGATCATCAATTGGAATTTGAAGCATTTAAGCTCTTTATTAGGGCTCAAATCGAGAAAGTAGGCGGGGCAAGCGTTTATCCTTTTACCGATACGGCGCTGGAAAAAATATTTTCGCTCTCAAAAGGAAAACCAAAAACTGCCGTAAAGATCATAGAATGGGCGATCAATAAGGCGATCGAGAGGAACGTTGACCAGATCAGTGCAGAATTTATAAAAGAATACGAAGGGACAACTAATAAAAATATTTTAATTGCGGATGATGAAGAGATCGTCCGCAGCAGTCTTGCCGCGATCCTGAAAAACGGGGGGGGCTACCAAACCGATTTTGCTCATGACGGAGATGAGGCGCTAAAAAAAATAAAAGAAAATGTTTATGGCCTGGTTTTACTGGATATTGCAATGCCGAAGATCGATGGATATGAAATATTAAAACAAGTCAGGGAGATCTATCCGGAACTTCCAATAATATTTGTTACCGGGAAGGGAAGCCCTCAGCAAACGCTGCAGAGCATGTCGCA
>JBAYJF010000116.1:0-3572 GCA_041665245.1 Candidatus Margulisiibacteriota bacterium
CATCTTCAACAAGCCGGATCGCCTTGATCGCCGTCATAGGATCAAGCCAGGGCCAGAGTCCGCTGGCCCAAAGGACAACTTTGTCGTCCCTGGATATTCCCGGAACGATCCCCTTTATCAGATCATGTTTTTTGATCGGCCGCTCGGACCGGATCCCGGTCGGCGCAATTTCCATCCTGGCCGCCTTCCGGCCATAGGCAGAAAATTGCTCCAGCCAGTAACTACACTGCCTTTCCGACGCGCAAAGAACAAGGTCGCCCGTCAAAAGCAGGCACTTTGTCCTCAATTTGCTGATATTAACGACCCATTTTTTTAACCGGGGCTGTCCATTGTATTTTTCAATGTTTTCAAATAAAGGGACAAAATAAGCATCGATCACGATCTTTTTTCGCAGTAATCGCGCAAGCAGCAGCCAGGCCAGATCAAGAGAATAGATCGGAAAAACTATGATCTCGTTCCTTATAATTTCCAGAAAAACGTTTTTGGATGGGAGAATTATGGAAACTTTATTTTCTTTTCCTATAACTTTGGCTAACTCCCAAACTCTAATACCCGGACCGGCCATATCTTTACCGACCGTTTTTGCGTTTAGAAATAGCACTTTAGCCATTGATCGATCCTTTTTTCGCTATCACCACAATATCTCTCGGCAGAAGATAATCTATCTTAACAATTTTAAGGCCAACATAATTTAAAAGTTCTATTAAATTCTGTTCATTAAAAACATGCTGGTGCAGACATCGATTTTTATAATTATTTCGGCAGCGCTCTATAAAAACATCGCCAGCTCCAGATCGCAGATCAAGCTTAAAATCATGAAGTTCTAGGATCTCTTCTAAATGCGTCAGGTCGTCTTCCCCGATCCCGTGCTTATGATCATCGATCATGTGAGAAAGAAGTGTTAAAGGCCGCTTATGGTCGAACATTTTTTCTTTCAACGGCAAAACCAGCAATAAATATCCGCCTTTATTAATTACCCTTATCCACTCCAGCAAGGCTTTGATCGGGTTGGCAAGATGTTCGAGACAATGGGAAGAGATAACAAAATCATATTTTCCATCAGGAATTGCCTTCAGGTCGTCCGCTTCGCCGATGAACTGCCAACCCGGGCGCTTCTTATCGTCAAATTTAAACTTATTGCCTTCGCTTAAGCTTCCTTCCCAAATCGTATTCAGGCTGAAATTTAGGCCATCTAGCGCGCCAATGACCGGATAAATAGGGAGCGGTCCGGTTTTTCTAAAGTAAGCCGTAGGTCCGCCTATCTCAAGGCCTTTCTTTCCATTTAATATATTTAAATATGCTTGATAACCTTTTAACCTGGATAAATATGGGAGTTTTATTTTAATTAGTTGCCAGGTACCGGATAGGCCGTAAAATCTGAAGAAAGCAATTTGTCGATTAAATGGCACTTTTATCTAGTACCTTTTCAAATATTTTTTCCATCTGGACGGCTGTTCTCTCCCAGGTATACGGCTTAATATGCTCAAAACCGGCCGTTGCTATCCTATTTCTTTTCTTACCGTCTCTTAATAATTCCATACAGGCATTGGCTATCGCCAGGGGATCTCGCGGCGGAACAATTAAGGCCGTTTCCTGATCAATGGCGTAATCGGGAATCGCACCCACATTAGTGCAAACACAGGCTGTCCCACAAGACATGGCCTCCATAGGAGGAGAACACCACCCCTCAACCCAGCTAGGCAACACAAATATATCTGCTCTGCGGTATAATTCCCTCAGTTTTTCATCAGAAATATCTGAATAATATTTTGCCCAGGAAGGAGCTTTTGTTCGATTTGATAAAGTCCCGTATAGCACAAAATGAATTTCCGGATATTTTTCTTTCACTAATTCAAACGCTCTTATCCCATCGTTATCCCCCCGCCAAACCTCACCCCTAAACGGCATCAAGATCAGGTTGCCATTTTTTTGTGCCGCATTATCTGGACAAAAATATTTATTGTTATTTCCGATATCCACACTACCGACTATTTCCATGTCGAAGTTTTTCGATATTAACTTATTTAGCCAGGATGAGGTCGAAAACACCTTGAAAGGCATTGAATATGTTGTATCAACCCGATCCTTATATTCTCTTGATCGAATTCCTTCAGGAATAATTTTGGGCATGTCGGTGCTATCCATCTTTTGTTGTTCCAGCTTATTCCAACAGTCTAAATTATTCCATATCTCCCACAATTCATAATGCTGAACAAAATACATTTTCTTTCCGCATTTCCCACCTAAACTATTAACAAAATATGCGGTTTCGGCAGCAGTTGCAACAACAATATCCGCTTCTGGAATATTCTTTTCAATAATATTAATATTCCACAAATATGGGATACGAATTACATTTGCTTTTAAGCTGAACCATCGAACCTGGTTACCGGACAATAAACGTTTAAACACCGAAAGCAGGGTAAAAATGCGCCCCTTCATGCCATAACTCGATTTGTTTTTCTTTAAGACGAGCGGATACACTATCGATACTTGGTGGCCGCGATCGATCAAGCGATTAGAACATTCAAAGATCGTTCGAATTCCACCGCTAAAGCCGATGCCCGGGAGGACAAAAGTAATTTTCATTTTATTAAATTTTTCATCAAATATTTACCGATCAATCCGGCAAAAGGCAAAAAGTTACATTGAATGCTCCATTCCGTAGCCCAAGTGTTAGCACAGCCTTTGCACTCTTTGACCATTTTTCGGGCTTTGCCGGCCTCTTCACTTTCCCATATTTTCGTTGGAGTCTCTACCTTTACATTCCCAATTCTCATATCACTTAACCTTAAGCATGGCATTACATCCCCATTGCTGCGCAGCATAAAGAAATGCCGCATTGTGAAGCAATCAAATTTAATAATTTTATCTTTTAATATTTTTAAAAGGACCTGATTATGAAATGTTGGACATAGTTTTTTTACCACATTAACCATAGCCGTTCTATCCTGGTCCATTTTTTCTCCAGCCTTAAATTTACCGACATTATGGTAGTAAGGCCCCTCGTCATAAAGTTGCGCTAAAAAATGGACCCCTAATTTATCCGCATAGTTCCTGACCCCTTCAACATGGCCGATCGTTAATGGATGCAGCGTTAAACCAATCACAATAGAAGTATTTTCCCCGAATTTATCTCTTAATTTGATCAACTCGTGCAGCAAATGATCTACCTTTTTAAAGTTCCCTTGCGTCCCCCGTATTTGGTCATGCTGTTCGCCGATCCCATCCAAAGAAACTCCAACATCTATTTTAACGCCATTTTGCAGGGACTCTGATACCACTTTAAGCACCTTGTCCGGAAGGATCCCATTTGTACTCAAAGTAAACCTGGCTTTCGGTATCTTATGATGGATGAACAATATAATTTCAAGAAGATCATCCCTTAAGACCGGTTCTCCCCCGGTCAGTAGAACAACCGAAAGATCCTTAAATAAAGGATCACTAAAGGTCTTTTTAATTTCCTCTAGCGATAATAATCCTTGCAGCGGTTTTGTTTTCCAAATATCACAGAGCAGGCAGCGGGAATTACAGGCTGAGGTTACTTCCCATGTGATCCATCTTACTTTGGG
>JBAYJF010000117.1:0-3479 GCA_041665245.1 Candidatus Margulisiibacteriota bacterium
CGTAAAAGGACGCGGATCAAAACGCCGGCTAAAACCGATTAACGCTTGTGTATTCATGAAAACCTGTTCATAGCTGTCATGACCGAAGGACGCGACGAATTTTTCCCGGGGCATTGAACTTATTGCAATATGCCTTATTCCGGCAGCTGCAAGCGCTTGAAATTGTGTTTCGGCAAGCGGCCTTTCATTGTTTGAAATGATAAAAGTCTCTTTTGCTTGGCGCATTAGTTGGGCGGCATGCTCAAGTACCGTATCCGTGGCGTTAGTCTCTTTCGGATATATTTTGGTTTGATAACCTTTTGCTTGGGCTAAAAGGACCCGTTTTTCTACCGAGCTCCAATCAATATCAAGCGAAGGACTTTCATCCGTTTGGAAAAAGCAGAATTGGCAGGCCCGGTTGCAGGGCGTATTTAATACGAAATACGCAAGCGGCTTTGTTTTTCTTGAAGAAAGCTGACTTTTGTATTCTTGAACAGAAGATAAACCGGTCGCCTGTTTTATTCTTTGTGGAAGCGGTTTTCCAAGGAAAGGGGCAACCAATCGATACTCTGTAGGAGAAAGGATCCTTCCTCCTACAGAGATATTGCCGGATTTATGCATCTTCAACAATGCGAGCTACATCAAAAGAATAACGATGATCTGGATAACGAAAATAACGAATTGCTAGAGGCAAGGAAGTGTAGTGATAATCTCCTCCCTTTTCTTCGACTTTTTCGCAGACCCAATAATTACCTGCCAACTGGTCTTTGTCCTGCAACCATTCCGTTTCGGTTTTAACCCTGAATTTTCTGCCAGTTTGTAAACTAAGCCGTCGAGCAAATTCAGTTGCATCATTGAAACTTGCATAAGTCAAAACATCGCCTGCTTTTGATGGGTCACGAAGAATGGCATTGAGCTTTCCGGAATTATCTCCGGTGAATTCATATCCCTTCATTACCCTTTTGAATAATCCAACCGTTATCTTTCCCTTCATGCGGATAAGATTTTCCAGGAAATACAATTTTTTTGAAGCCCGTAGCGTAAAAGGTACGCGTCCTATACTAAGTTTCATTCTATTTCTTTGGTCGTTTCTTGCATTTTTATCCCGACGGCCGCCAATTCTTTAAGGACCGGCTCATACACTTCCGGAATGGTTGGTATGATCACTCCCGTAGAAGTGATTTTACCCTCAGCGATCAGTGTTGTCCCGATTGCGGCTGGATTTCCTACGGTGCGAGCCATAGAAGTATCGCCATATGGGATCCCAAAGTCGATCAGCGTAGAAGTAATAACTTTTCGCTTGCCATCCAGGCTGACACCGAATTTGTGCTGTAGGATGACCATATCCCTTTGTCCTGGGGCATATTGCATTCTATGCATTGCCAGTTGAGAAAGAGCTCCAAGGGGGCTTGTAATATTCTGTGGGACTAGATCTTCTGAAAACAGCCCAAGCCATCTGCATTTATCAATAATTGTGGAATCAACGGCAACGCCTATTTTCCTGGCAAAGGCTGTAGCTGGATCTTCTCCGCCAGCGGAAACCAATCGGCCTGTAAATTCCGCATACGATAATCCGCTTAAGTCGGCCTGTGTTTCACTTAAAATTCCGGATGTTGAGACTCTCTCCCAAAATGCCGACCAGCCGGGATATCTCAAAGTTCCCCTGATCATGGAGCTTACTTCAGGGATCCCATACAAACCGACATAACTTAGTGAATCCCGATTCGGATAGCCTTCCATTGCTCCGATGCCTTCAAAAGTATGGCTTGTTGGAGAAGAAAATAATTGCGCATTTGGGATCGTGACGTTTATTCCATCGCGCAGGAATACCGCATCGCTTGTCATTGCGCGAAAAACGCTTTGGGGCGCCCAGGATAATTTGTAGCCTAAAGGATTATCGTTGTCTTTAGGGGCAGGGAGGCCTCCGCAATATGATGAAAAAGAAATTACCTTTCCACCGTTTCGATGAACTTCGGCAATGATCTGCATGGCGGACATATGATCGATCCCCGGATCGAGGCCAAGCTCATTTAAAAAGATCAGTCCTTTTGCTTTTGCGTCAGCATCAAAGGCTCTAATTGCGGGAGAGGCATATGAGCTGGTCACAAGATGAGTATTGCCCTCGATACAGGCAGCTGCGACCAGCGGATGAAAAGGGGCCTGTAATATGCTTACAGTTATATCCGCCTGCGCAACCTCGCGGTGAAGGGCATCTTTATCATGAACATCCAGCTGGAATGCCGATCCCTGGGGATGTCCGGCGACAACTTTTTGGGCATTTGCAGCATTAATATCACCGACCCGAACTCGAAGGTGGGGATGCTTCAAAAGATGTGAAACAAGCGGGCGCGAAACCATTCCAGCTCCTAAAACTAACACCTTAGTCATAACTTCTCCTCCTAATAAAAAAGCCAGGGTTAATCCCTGGCTTCTTGAACCTATGAAACGGCTTTAATTTTAGCTCTACACTTTTATCGGGCCTTATATATATTAATTTCAGGCTATTTTCTTTTATAATGAAATTACTATTGATTAGTTGCCGATAACACGATATATGACAAACAGAGTCAGCGGGGTTAAATATGACCGTCCAGTATCTTTTTCCGCTCTTGCCGGAGCCAGGGAAGTCGGTCGCCATTCGCATTTACTTCGTATCGGAAGCATCAATATCCTGTTCGATCCCGGTCTCCATAATGGCGCGAACGGGCATTGCGCAAATTATAAAGGGATAAATAAAATAGATTATATCTTCCTTACCCATGCGCATACTGATCATATAGGTTCCTTGTGCGAAGTAATGGCTCTTTTCCCAAAAGCCCGAGTTTATGCAACCGCGGCTACGAAACACCTCGTTATTCTGGCTCTCCGCCATCGAGGAGAGGAACAAAAACTAAATATTGCAAAATGCGCGGCTAAAATAACTCCGGTAAGTTATAACCAGGACCTGGAATTAAAGAACAGGATCGAAGCAGTTTTTATTCCCGCGGGACATATCTTGGGATCGGCCTCGATAATTATCTCTACTCCAGAAGGAAAGTTCATGATAACCGGAGATTATGATATTACGAGCCGGGGGATTTTGCCTCCATTCGTTCCGCCGGATATTGAGCTTCGTGCATTGATCTCTGAAGGAAGTTTTGTCGGGATGCAGCGTCCGTCTCCTGAAAGGGAAAGAAACAGGCTTATTCATCTTGTTACGAAAGAAATATCTGCTGAAAATAGGGTCATTGTTGCGGCCGATTCTTTGGGCGTCTTTCAGGAATATGCGGTTTACTTGGCATTTTTGCAAACGACTGGAAATATCCCGCAATATAGGTTGCTTTTTAATCATTGGTTGGATGATTCGCTGGATGTTTTTAAGAGATTTAGTCAGTTGCTTGAATTTGATGTGCAGCAAAATCAATGGGCAGGCCGGTTTGAGCCATTGGGAAATATAAGTCAAAAGGAATTGGTTTCGGACGGCCCATATTGTTTATTTGCCGGGCCATCGAATTTAAAAC
>JBAYJF010000118.1:0-3372 GCA_041665245.1 Candidatus Margulisiibacteriota bacterium
AAATATTAGGGGGAATAAATTTATTGCGGCGGGAGAGACCTGCAGCTCTACAAGATCGCCATTTTTTGCGCCGGCCTGGTTATCGGCTTCAATAATAATTTTACCCGAACTGCTGATCTCGCAGGCAGAGCATTGTTTGCATTTTGGCGTCAGGACCAGCTCGATCTCAGCAGATCCCGGTTTTACCCAGACTACACGTCCTCGCTCCAATGGCTGCATGTTTTTTTACCACCTCATCCGCAAATTTATCCAGCGCCTGAAGATCGGCTTCCTTCGGATACCCTTTTATTACAACTGGTTCATAAAGCTCAACTTTTAGGGAATATAAAGCCCCCGCTAGCCCCTCCACCATTTTCCCTCCCCACCCGTAAGACCCTATGACCCCAACGAACCTTGTTTTTGGCCGGAGGGCGTTCATCAGAAATGCGGCATAGGCCGCCAAGGGATGCGGGCCGGCCAATACCGTAGGAGAACCAACGATCACGGTCGCCGTATCAACCAGTGCCATAGCTAATTCGCCGATATCGCTTTTGGATAAATTAAACGGTTTTACGGTGACGCCGCGCTGGATCAGCGCTGCAATTAAATGATCGACCATCGCCTGGGTGCTCCCATGCATAGAGACATAAGGTAGGACAACTTCATTTTTTACATCATCCGAAACCCAATCTTTATAAGCATCTAAAATAAATTTCGGTTTATCATATACCGGCCCATGGCTGGGAGCGATCATTTCGATCTGATATGTACTAAGCGTTTCAAGATGTTTTCTTATCATCGGACGGAAAGGCATCATGATCTCCGCATAATAGCGCTTGCTGGAGCGCTTGATCCGCGGCTCATCTTTAACAAAAAGGCTGGAAGAGGCAAAATGCGAACCCAAAAAGTCGCAGGAGAAAAGAAGTTTCTCTTCTTTGAGGTAGGTGAACATTGTTTCCGGCCAATGCACCCAGGGAGCAAGGATAAACTCCAATGTTTTTCCGCCTAAAGATAAGTTTTCGCGGTCGGCAACAACGATAAATTTATCATCAGGAACAAGAAGAAGCTCCTTGAGAAAGTCTTTGCATTTTTGGTTTGTCACAACTTTTGCCATCGGAAAAAGTTCTAGTATTTTAGGGATCGAGCCGGAATGGTCCTGTTCCCCATGATGCGCGATAACATAATCAATTTTTTTTATTTTCAGTTCTTCAAGGTTACGGAGAAGCTCGTTTACTTTTGTGGGATCAACCGTATCGATCAATGCGGTCTTATCCTTGCCTACTATTAGATAGGAATTATACGTCGTTCCATCCGGCAAAGGAATTAATTCATCAAAAAGCCTTCGATCCCAATCTATTGCGCCAACCGCATAAATATCATCTTTGAGTTTTCTTATCATATAAGCTCCTTTTACTTAACTTTCTCAAAAGCCTCTTTACCAGCGCCACAAACCGGACAGACCCAGGTATTGGGAATAGCGTCAAATGCTGTTCCAGGTTTAATGCCAGACTCTGGGTCACCCTTAGCCGGATCATAAACATATCCACAGACTTTACATACAAACTTATCCATATTTCCCGTCTCCTTTTTTTCTTCGGTTTTTATATAAGTTGGCGCCGATTTTGGCGATTTCCCTTTTTTGACGGCATGGTAATAAGCGTAAGTCATCGGCTCATTGGCATTGATCACTTCTGACTCGACGACCTTACCGATAAATATTTCATGCGTCCCGACAACAACGCTTGAGATGACTTCCGCTTCAAGGGAGGCGCAGGCACTATCCAAAAAGATCGGTACGCCGGTCCTTCCTTTTTTATATTTTACCCCTTCCGCTTTGTTAATATCACGGCCGGATTTGAAGCCAAAATGGCCGATCAATGTCATTTCCGCATCTACCGTAAGAATTGAAAGAGAGAATACTTTATTTTTTGTGATGAAATCGTGGGTCAAATTATTGCGGTTTATACTGACCGCGATCGTGGGGGGCTCATTGGTAACCTGGATCGCAGAATTTGCGATCTGACCGTTAATTTTATCCCCATCAACCGATCCAACAACATACATCCCGTAGCTGATCTTCTGCAGCGCCATTGGATCCATAAGGGCTCCTTTTTCTATTTATTATGCTTTTTTACTGCCGATTCGAATTCCGGCTCGGACTTGAAGCCAACCAGGCGATCGACTTCTTTCCCGTCCTTAAAGACTATGATACACGGGATCCCGGATACTCCATATTGCGAAGCCTTTTTCATATGCTCGGTCGTATTAACTTTTACGAATTTTATCGCCGGATATTTTTCAGCAATTTTTTCAAATACCGGAGCCATCATTCGACAGGGACCACACCACGGTGCCCAGAAATCGACGAACACCACTCCCTGATTTTGTTCAACCTCTTTTCCAAATTCCGCATCAGAAATTTCTTTTGCCATTTTTAATCTCCTCCGTTTTTACAAATTATAGCATTTTGCGCGGCCGAAACCTTCGCATTAACAATGAATTGGTTACGACCGAAACCGAGCTAAAGGCCATCGCGGCGCCGGCAATGATCGGATTCAATAGAAAACCGGTGAAAGGGAATAATACACCGGCTGCGATTGGGATCCCGATAATATTATAAATAAACGCCCAAAATAGGTTTTGTTTGATCTTGCGCATGGAATAGGCACTAAGATCGATCGCCGTAACGACGTCCCGGAGGTCGTCTTTCACTAAAATAATCTCGCCCGTTTCGATCGCAACATCGGTCCCGGAACCGATCGCGATCCCGGTGTTCGCCTGGGCCAGCGCGGGAGCATCATTGATCCCATCCCCCACCATGGCAACTTTTTTACCCTTGGACTGCAGCTCTTTTATTTTAGCCGCCTTTTCTTGCGGCATAACTTCGGCCAAGACCTCATCGATCCCGGCCTGTTTTGCGATCGCTTTGCCGGTCCGCAAATTATCTCCCGTGATCATCACCACATCGATCCCGCTTTTGCGCAGCTCTCTAATGGCTTCTTTTGAATATTTCTTAAGCGTGTCTGCCGCCGCAATGATCCCTTCCGCAAGATTGTTTTTTGCCAGGAGCATTACGGTCTTCCCCTCTTCTTCCAGCTGCATGATCTTATTCTCAAGACTGGCAAAAGAGATCTTTTTTTCTTCCATTATTTTACGGTTGCCAAACAAGATCTGGTCGCCTTTATAAGAGGCTTCGATCCCTTTTCCCGGGATAACATTAAATTTATCCGGATCGTCCACGCTGATCCCCATCTCTTTAGCTTTATTTAAGATCGCCTCAGCTAATGGATGTTCCGACTTCTTCTCCGCAATCGCCGCGAGAAGTAATACATCGCCCTCACCCATTATTTCTGTAACTTTCGGTTTCCCCTCCGTCAAAGTTCCAGTTTTATC
>JBAYJF010000119.1:0-3263 GCA_041665245.1 Candidatus Margulisiibacteriota bacterium
AAAAACTAATTAATAGCGGACATTACCAAAAAGCCAATGACGGTAAACTTCGTTCAGTGTATTTTGCCGCCCAAAGACCATACCATGTTGATCCGGCAACGATAGCTACGCCATTTATCGCTGGGTCAATAAACGATATTCAGCCGGGAAAACATCCGGTTTTTCGCCCAACTTTTCCTTATCTTCCTCAAATCAGCCTTTCAGGTCTTGAGGTTTGTGTTCGAATCGAGAAAGTTGGGCGACCACCGGTATATGTGGTTGATAATCACCATCTGGCGCATTTTGCATGGGCAGAAGCCTTGGCTATGGATTATATTCAAAGGGGCTCGGCTCTGCTGCATATTGATGCCCACCTTGATATGAGTTCGTGCAATCAATGGTTTATAGAACAAGAATTGCGGACCGTTGCCGATCAGGTTGTTAATAATATGTATGTTGGAACCTTTATTTTGCCCGCAATATACCGAGGCGTAATAAATGATGTTTGGTTTTTTAATTGTAAACCTGAATATGAGTTTGCTTTTGAAATGGCGGAAGGAATATTATGGGGAAATTACAATTGGGTAATGCAGCAGATCAGGGATAAAGGGGATTTTACTACAAAGCAACCTGCAAATACGGCAAACATTGTTGGATTATTAGAAGAGATAGATGATCCCAAAAGGGTGGTTTTGGACATAGACGTGGATGCTTTTGTTAAAAATATGTTCGGTTATAACAAAGAAAAATTACCTACGGAAGGCGACTTTCAAGAAGCGGCGAAGTTCTTAGCAAGGATCGCGAGAAGGGTCGGGGTTGTTACCATTGCTACTAGTCCCGGATACGCAGATCAACGAGTAGCTATCCCTTTTGCTAGGCAAGTTGTTAGAGAAATTATTGCATAACACCATGTTTCGGAAATAAATGGTATAATTACCTATATTATGAAAACCAATTGGAAAAATATCTTTACTTATCTAATGCTTATCCTGCTAGGGATAGCGGTTGTGGCGCCGCTTTTTTCAAACGAAGTCAAAACAAAAGAGATCCCCTTTTCGGCCTTCCTAGATAATGTAGATCAAGGGAAGGTAAAAGAGGTCTCAATTTCCGGGGATATGATCTCCGGTTCATTAGGCGATAAGACAAAATTCAGTTCGAGAGCGCTTAATTATCCTAATCTGGTCCCTATGCTGCGCGAAAAAGGGATATCGATCAAGGTTGAGCCGCTGGCCGGTTCAAACTGGATGTGGGATATATTCATTCAACTTTTTGCTCCGATCGCGATCTTTGGGCTCTTCTGGTGGTTTATGTTCCGCCAGGCGCAAGGCGCAAGCAATCAGGCGATGTCTTTTGGAAAAGCCAAGGTCAAAGCTATCGGTGGAAAGACCAACGTTACTTTTGCCGATGTTGCCGGAGTTGACGAGGCCAAAGAAGAGCTTCAAGAGATCGTAGAATTTTTAAAGACCCCGGAAAAGTTCCAGGCGCTGGGAGCAAAGATCCCTAAAGGTCTTTTGCTTATGGGCCCTCCCGGGACCGGAAAAACTTTGCTGGCAAGAGCGATCGCGGGAGAGGCGGGGGTCCCGTTCTTTTCAATTTCCGGATCGGACTTTGTGGAGATGTTCGTCGGGGTAGGCGCGGCCAGAGTTCGTTCAATTTTTGACCAGGCAAAAAAACAGACCCCTTCAATAATTTTTATGGATGAAGTGGATGCCGTGGGGCGGCATAGGGGGGCGGGATTAGGCGGGGGCCATGACGAGAGAGAACAGACGCTGAACCAGTTATTAGTTGAAATGGATGGCTTTGATCCTAAAACGAATGTCATTATTATCGCGGCTACCAACCGTCCTGATATTCTTGACCCCGCGCTTCTTCGCCCGGGTCGGTTTGACCGCCAGATCGTGCTGGACAAACCCGACCTTAAGGGGAGAGAAGAAGTCTTAAAAATTCATGCCAAAGGGAAGCCGTTTGCCGCGGATGCCGATCTAAACGTGGTTGCAAGAAGGACCCCCGGATTTACCGGAGCAGACTTAGAAAATCTTTTAAATGAGGCAGCGATCTTAGCCGCCCGCGCCGACAAAAAAGAGATCTTTATGGAAGAGCTCGAAGACGCCGCCGACCGGGTAATGGCCGGTCCTGAAAAGAAGAGCAAAGTAATTTCAAACAAAGAAAAACAGATCATCGCCTATCATGAAGTAGGGCATGCGGTATTGTCGCAAGTTCTGCCGAGCGCCGACAAGGTACATAAGATCTCGATCCTTCCTAGGGGAATGGCGCTTGGCTATACGCTGCAGCTGCCGCTGGAAGATAAATATCTTGTAACTAAAGAACAGGCTTTGGACCAGATCACGGTCTTTTTGGGAGGTAGGGTCGCGGAAGAATTGTTTTTTAACGAAATGACCTCCGGTGCGCATAATGATTTTGAGAGGGCGACCGAGCTGGCAAAAAGAATGGTGACCGAATTCGGGATGAGCGATCTGGGTCCCAGGACCTATGGTCGAAAAGACCGCCAGATCTTTTTAGGCCGCGATATGGGGGAGATGAAGGATTACAGCGACGATACCGCGAATGCGATCGATAAAGAGATGGAAAAAATAATTAACCAATGTTATGCCCGGGCAAATAAGCTCCTTACAAAAAATCGGGTAAAAATCGATGAGATCGCCAAAGTATTGATCGAAAAAGAGACCCTTGAAAACAGCTATCTTGAAGAAGCCGTAAAAGGGCTCCAGGGTGACTAAGCTCATTGAGTGCGTTCCAAACTTTTCGGAAGGGTTCGACCTCGCGTTAGTTGAAGATATCGTCTCCGCAATAAAATCTGCCAAAGTCCTTGATCTCCACTCGGATGTAGACCACAATCGATCGGTCGTAACAATGATCGGCGAACCGGATAAAATAAAAAAAGCTGCCTTTGAATTGACGGAGCGTGCGATGCAGCTTCTGGATATCCATGAACATGGCGGGGTGCATCCTTTTATCGGGGTTGTCGATGTTATTCCGTTTATCCCGATAAAAAATTGTTCTATGGCAGAGGCTAAAAATGTTGCGCATGATCTTGGGAAAGAGCTTTGGCAGAAATTAAAGCTCCCGGTTTATTATTACGGCGAGGCGGCACTGATATCTGAGAGAAAAGAACTCTCCTTTGTGAGGAGAGGGGGGTATCAAACGCTAAAAAATGAAGTGGGGAGCCGGGGAAGGATGCCGGATGTTGGGATCGGGCTGCATTCCACTGCGGGGGCTGTCGCCGTTGGAGCCAGAAGCTTTTTGATCGCATTCAATGTTAATTT
>JBAYJF010000120.1:0-3212 GCA_041665245.1 Candidatus Margulisiibacteriota bacterium
AGCCTTGATCGCCATTGAACCGGCAATTTTAAAAGCAATTTCGGAGGAATCTACATCGTGGTAAGAACCGTCAAACAGGGTAACTTTTGTATCAATAACAGGATAACCTGCCAAAATTCCCGTCGCCAGCGCTTCCTTCACTCCGTTCTCGACCGCCGGAATATATTCCCGGGGGATCGCTCCGCCTTTTATCGCATTTACAAATTCAAAACCCTTATTCGCTTCAAGAGCTTCGACCTTAAGCCAAACATGTCCGTATTGTCCGCGTCCACCGGTCTGCTTGATGAACTTTCCTTCAACTTCCGCAGAACCTTTGATGGTCTCTTTATATGCTACCTGCGGCTTGCCGACATTGGCATCAACTTTAAATTCCCGCAGGAGCCGATCTACAATAATTTCAAGGTGCAATTCGCCCATTCCGGAAATGATCGTCTGCCCTGTTTCGGGATCGCCTTTGATCCTAAAAGTCGGGTCTTCTTCCGCCAATCTATTCAAAGAAAATCCTAATTTTTCTTGATCCGCTGATGTCTTCGGCTCAATTGCCACAAAGATAACCGGCTCAGGAAATTGGATATTCTCCAAAATTATCGGGTGGTCAACATCACATAGTGTATCACCTGTCGTCGTATCTTTCAAGCCCACAGCCGCCCCAATATCGCCGGCATAAATTTCTGCGATCTCTTCTCGCTTGTTGGCATGCATCTGAAGGAGCCGGCCGATCCTCTCCTTCTTCCCTTTAACGGAATTAAAGGTATAAGAACCGGTGGCCAACACGCCGGAATAGACGCGAAAATAAGTCAATCTTCCGACAAATGGATCCGACATGATCTTAAAAGCAAGCGCAGAAAATGGCTCGCTGTCGCTGGCTTTTCTTGTGTCTTCCGCACCGGTGCTAGGATTTGTTCCTACGATAACTTTTTTATCGATCGGGGACGGAAGATAATCGATGATCGCATCAAGTAAGGGTTGTACGCCGCGATTTTTTAAAGCTGTTCCGGCAAAGACCGGAATGATCTCGCTATCGATCGTTAATTTTCTGATCCCTTGTTTAATTTCTTCTTTGCTTAAAGTGTGGTTGGTCATATATTTTTCGAGCAGTTCATCATTTGCTTCAGCTGCCGCTTCTACCATCAGGTCATGATATTTTTTCGCGTCAGCCATATATTCTTCCGGTATCGGACCTCTATCGAATTTCATTCCGAGGTCATCGGTATATGTAATTGCTTCCATTTCAACCAGGTCGATCACGCCGCAAAACTTATCTTCTGCACCGATCGGAACCTGCATGATGACCGGTTTTGCAAGGAGCCGGTCTTTTACTTGACTGGCAACCTTGAAAAAATCCGCCCCTAGCCGATCCATTTTATTTATAAAAGCCATGCGCGGAACGCGGTATCTTGTCGCCTGCCGCCAGACCGTTTCCGACTGTGGCTGGACGCCGCCGACTGCGCAAAAAACAACTACGATGCTGTCAAGGACGCGCATCGAGCGTTCAACTTCAACCGTAAAATCGACGTGACCGGGCGTATCGATAACGTTGATCCGGTAATCTTTCCAAAAAGTCGTGGTCGCCGCAGAAGTGATCGTGATCCCCCGCTCTTTTTCCTGGATCATCCAATCCATTGCGGTATTTCCATCATCGACATTTCCGATCCGGTGCAGCACACCGCTGTAAAAAAGGACCCTTTCCGTGGTCGTTGTCTTGCCGGCATCAATATGCGCCGCAAAACCCGTATTTCTATATTTTTCTATTGGTACTTGTCGTCCCATTTTTTCTCCTACCACCTGAAGTGGGCAAAAGCCCGGTTCGCATCAGCGGTTTTGTGCATTGTTTCTCTGTTCTTCATCGCAAGCCCGACCTGATTGTAAGCGTCGATGATCTCACTGGTAAGGCTTTCGGTCATTGATTTTCCTTTTCTGGCCCTGGCTGCTTCCCTGATCCATTGCATTGCAAGGGATTGTCCGCGCTCTCTGGTAATTTCGATCGGGACCTGGTAAGTTGCGCCGCCAACGCGCCGCGGTTTGACTTCAAGCATCGGAGCGGCATGGGCGATCGCTTTTTCAAATACTTCGAGCGGCTCCAATTTCAACTTTGCTTTTATCTCTTCAAAAGCTGAATAAAAAATATTCTCGGCTTTGCTTTTTTTACCGCCGACCATCATTTTATTGATAAATCTCTGAATTAATTCGCTGTTATAAACAGCGTCTTTCCCGATCTTTCTTTTTTTAACTCTTCCATACCTTGGCAATTTACTTTCCTCCTGCCTTTGGACGTTTCGCCCCATATTTGGAACGGCTCTGCTTCCGATTTTCTACGCCATTGGTATCAAATGATCCCCTCACAATATGATATCTTACGCCGGGAAGATCTTTGACGCGGCCGCCTCTGACAAGCACGACCGAATGTTCCTGCAAATTATGCCCAACGCCCGGAATATAAGCCGAAACTTCGATACCGGTAGTTAACTTAACACGAGCAACTTTTCTTAAAGCCGAGTTTGGCTTCTTTGGAGTAGTGGTATAAACCCTTAAGCATACACCTCTTCGAAGCGGAGCGCCCTGAAGCGCCGGAGCTTTGCTTTTCCTTTTCTTTTTATCTCTTCCAAAACGGATCAATTGATTGATAGTTGGCATCTACTCCTCCTGTTTTACTGTTTCTTCTTCCATTTCAGAAACGGCACCTTCTGTCGGTATTAATTCCAAATAATTATATTCGGAGAAACCTGTTCCCGCAGGAATAAGTCTTCCGATGATCACATTTTCTTTGAGGCCGTACATTGGATCGGTCTTCCCCTGGACCGCGGCATCCGTTAATAGTCTCGCCGTCTCTTGGAACGACGCGGCCGAGATAAAACTGTCGGTGCTAAGCGATGCTTTTGTAATCCCGAGCAAGACTTCGGTCGCTTCAGCGTTTTCGCCGCCGGTCTTTTCGTTGATCTCTTCCATCGTCTTAAGATCGTTCAATTCGCCTGGCAGAAGCGTTGTGTCTCCCGAGCGGACGACACGAACTTTTTTCGTCATCTGTCTGACAATAACTTCAATATGCTTATCGGCGATCGTTACACCTTGAGACCGATAGATCTTTTGGATCTCTTCGACCAAGAAAGTTTGCACCGGCTTGACGCCAAGGATCCTTAATACTTCATGAGGATTATTGGTGCCTTCTGTCAGCTGCATGCCAACATGCACATGATCATTATTGGCGACCCTTA
>JBAYJF010000121.1:0-3122 GCA_041665245.1 Candidatus Margulisiibacteriota bacterium
TTAACATTTTTTATAGCACTTTCGATGGCCCACAGTATTTATTTTATGGACATGAGGCATAGGTGGGCGATCGAGCCGCTTATGATGATATTTTCCGCTTATAGCGTTGTCTTGCTACTGGAAAGGAGAAAGACGGGATGCCTTTTAAAATCAAATCTTATCTAGTCATTTTTCTTATTGGAATCATCGTGCTGATCTTGCCGCCTTTATTATTCTACGTACCTAAACTCACAAAAAATCCTCCTGTTTTTGACCCTGTTACTGCGAGATATATGACTATTGAAGTCATGACGACATTCATGACCCCTCAGGATATAGCGCTGATACACTCCGGAGATATACAAAAAGATGATAACGGCGAAGAGACCGCGCGGATAATTTCAGTGCTTGGGGTGGAACATGGAGTTGTCGGTACGGCATTATTGGAAAATGGGAAACGTATTCGTATAATCTCTGAAAAGAGGGCCGTGAAACTGCTCTTAAGGATACGCTATAATAATATCGAGAAGATCATGACCATTCATCCAATGAACACAGAGTTGATAGTAGGGACAAGGATGAGCCTGCTATTTAATGACCCCGCAGATACCAGAAGATATAATCTCAATGTTGGTATTACCAGGGTGGAAATTCCTAATGACAAAGGTCATTAGGATCATAGCCCGCCTGAACGTCGGCGGGCCGGCTATCCACGCGATATTATTGTCGGCTTCGCTTAACAAAGCCGGATATCGCGATATACTAGTATGCGGAGAGGTTGGTGACTCTGAAGGCGATATGAGTTATCTGGCTAAGTCATACGGGGTGGAACCTGTATATATACCAGAGTTAACGAGAGAAATATCGCCGGCCAAAGACTTCAAAGCATTCCTGAAATTATACTCACTGATAAAAAAAGAGAAACCGGATATCGTGCATACGCATACAGCCAAGGCTGGAGCCCTGGGGCGGCTGGCTGCGATCTTGGCCGGTGTACCGATTAAAGTCCATACGTTTCATGGACACATCTTCGATGGATATTTTAGCCCCGCCAAGGCAAATATATTTCTTATAATAGAAAGGTTTTTGACAGCTTTTACGGATAAAATTGTAATTGTGAGCAACCGTGTCAAAGAGGAGATGGTACATAAATTAAAAGTCGTTGAAGACGCTAAAAGTGTGGTTATACCGCTGGGCTTCGAACTCGGCAATTTTTTAAATTGCGAAAAAAAGAAAGGCCTTTTTCGGAAAAGACTTGGTATAGAAGAAGATCTCCTACTCGTTGGGATTGTCGGGCGGCTTGTTCCGATCAAAAATCACAGGATGTTTTTGGACGCGGCTCGCCAAATAAAGGATGCGAATCCTGGCATCAAGGTTAAATTTATTGTGGTGGGCGACGGTGAGCTAAGAGCAAAACTTGAGAAATACGCCGAAGACTTGGGCCTGGCCGGATCGATCGTTTTTACCGGATGGGTTAAGGACTTAGCCGAAATATACACAGATCTGGATGTTGTTGTCCTATCTTCGTTCAATGAAGGGACGCCTGTTTCTTTAATAGAGGCGATGGCTTCAGGTAAGCCCGTCGTATCGACTGACGTGGGCGGTGTGCGGGATGTAGTGGAGGACGGCAAGAGCGGATTTTTGGTAGAGGCAGGTGATACAGCCGGTTTTTCCTCGAAAATCGCAATGCTTCTGAAGAACCCCGGCATGAGAGCGTCTTCTGGCGCGGAGGGCCGGAAGACAGTGGCCCGGAAATATACGAAGGAAAGGCTTGTCAGGGATATAGAGGGGCTCTATACGGATCTGGTAAGCCGGAAATTAAAAAAGGCAAGAACGTGATATGAATTCCGGAAAGATCAAACACGCGCTTATAAGCGTTCTATTCCTGTCGGCATTTTTAAGCCTTTATCAAAACGAAACTTTGAATTCGATATCTTTGCAATCGGTCTTTAGAGTAATCTATGTACCTGTAGTGTTTTGGTCTATAACGCTCTTCTATATAATTCTCCAACATCTCGTTTTCTTTAAACAACCGGATGATTTCAGCCGGACTTTAAGGATCGGCGTGGTATTCGGATTCTTATTTCATATCTATCTCATGCTGGGCGATCTCACGAGGTCGCTTGCGCATAACCATTTATTTCTGTCAGAGTATTATTTTTGGTATGTAAAAGACGTGCTGTTTATTTTTACATTCGGGATATCATTACTATCCGTTTCCTGGATAAGAAAATCCGAAGGTGGAAAGCATCGGCAGATGTTTTACAAATTCGCTATTTTCCTGCCGTTATTTCTGGCCCCTATCCTGGTTATGATAGGCCTTTTCGGGTTCCTTGATAGCTCATGGCTTTTATTGCTGATTTTATCATACATCATTCCGTACCTGTTCATTCGCGGCCGCGTATTTTTGCTTTTTCTTGATGGGATAAAGTCTTCCGCGGTCTTCCTTTGGAAAGACAGAAATTTCATGATATTTATATTTATAATATCACTCACGGTAAGATGTTTGTTTGCCGTGAACATAATAAGTAAGACCGTATCTATCGGTGGCGAAAACGGATTTATTCTGGCGAGCGATGACGGAGACACATACGATAAATGCGCCCAGTCCATCGTGAAGGATTCCGGCAGTCAGATAGGAAAAGATATAAAAATTTGGGGTTGCCACTTCGATTACGCCTATGCCGTATTTCTTGCCGGCCTTTATAAGATGTTTGGCAGGAATTTTTATGCGGTGACTTTTATTCAGTCCTTATTGGGCGCGATTATACCTGTTATGGTATTTTTGATCGGAAGGCTTATCTTTTCGAAATGGGCCGGAATACTGGCCGCCATAGCTGCGGCATTAAAGAGCCCGGTGATATTTTTCTCGGTGGTTCTCGGTCATGAAGCGGTCTGGGTACCATTTCTTGTTTTATTTATTTTGGGGTTGTCAATCTACTACAAGAAGAATTGTGGCGGTGTTTTATGGGCCGCCGTTTCAGGAATAGCATTAGGTTTTGTCTGTATCTTCAGAGGGTTATATTTAAGCCTTATCCCGTTTACGATATTATGGGTAGTTCTTTTTTGGAGAAACAAGTTATCTTCGGAAAGGTTTCGCGCCGCCGGCCTCTTTGCCGTGTCGGTTTTTGCCGTAATAATAA
>JBAYJF010000122.1:0-3106 GCA_041665245.1 Candidatus Margulisiibacteriota bacterium
GTAAGAGCCAAGCCGTTCTTCTTGAGAGCTTTATCAAGGATATCAGGCATCACCACAAACATCTGTTCATCTTCCATGGCGTTGGTAACTTCAATGTGGGTCATCAATTCTTCATGGAATTTTTCTCCCGGCCGCATACCAATCTCAACAATTTTCAAGCGGCGCGGATCTTGCCCATATTTTGCGGCATATTTTTCAATCATCACCTCGGCCAGTTCCCCGATCTTCAAGGCGGGCATTTTCAGGATGAATATTTCGCCACCTTTGGCCTCAATCGCCGCCTTCAAGATCAAACCGACTGACTGCTGGATGCTCATTACAAAACGGGTCATTTCCGGATCGGTGATCGTCACCGGGCCACCCTCCCTGATCTGTTTGAGAAAGATCGGAATAACCGATCCCCTTGAAGCCAGAACATTTCCAAACCGGACATTAGAAATAATTGTCCGGTTTGACCCTCGATAATTATTTGCCGAAATCGAGATCCTTTCGGCCAGCAGTTTAGTTGCACCCATGACATTGATCGGGTTGACCGCCTTATCGGTACTAATATTAATTACTTTGGACACGCCCTGAGCAATGGCTTCCTTGATGACATTTTGAGTGCCGATCACGTTTGTTTTGACGGCCTCAAAAGGATCAAATTCACAGCCCGGGACATGCTTAAGCGCGGCTGCATGGAAAACAAAATCTATGTCCTGCATTGCCCATTTTAGTCGCTCTTCTTCCCTAACATCCCCAAAAAGGAACCGAACTTTCCCCTTAAAGCCGAATTCCTGCGCGGCATTGAACTGCGCATCTTCATCATTGCTGTAGATCCGCACAGTTTCCGGGTCATATTTAATAACTTGCCTGACAATTTCACTCCCGATAGATCCGGTCCCTCCCGTAACTAGAATTTTTTTACCTGAAAAACATTCTTTCATCTTTTTCACTCCTTAAAGCAAGTCTTTTAGCGCTTTAACCACTTGGTCTATCTGGCGTTCTGTCAATCTGTTGAAAAAAGGCAGGGCGATAGTCCGCGCGGCAATGCTTTCGGTGATCGGAAAATCCCCCTTCTTAAAACCGAATTGCTTTCGATAAAAGGGTTGGAGATGGATGGGCGGGAAGTATGAGTTGCAGCCAATGCCCATGGATCTTAATTTCTTGATAATAGTATCTCTCTGTGCTCGGCTATATCGATTTTTGAGCCTGATCACATACACAAACCAGCTTCTCTCGACACCCGCAATGCTTTTCGGTGGCGTAATGATATCTTCAACCTCTTTCAGCTTCAAAGTATAGTTGGCAGCAACTTTAGCTCTTGTATTCAGTATCTCTTTGATCCTCGCCAGCTGGGTTATCCCCAAGGCGCAATTTATGTCGCTCAAACGGTAGTTGTAACCGAGCCGCTGGTGAGCAAGCCACCCCATGCCTTCATCCCTGCCCTGGTTTCTCAGGCTCCGACATAACCGCGCAATTTCATCATTGCCGGTAATAATCATCCCGCCCTCACCGGTCGTCATCTGCTTATTTGGATAAAAAGCAAAAACGCTACAATCACCAAAAGCTCCGACTTTCTTGCCATTGATCTCCGCGCCAATCGCCTCACAAGCGTCTTCAATAATCGCCAGTTTGTGCTTCTTGGCCATTTTTTTAGTTTTTATCATGTCACAGGGATAGCCAAAAACATGGACCGGAAGGATCGCTTTTGTCCTCTTGGTTATTTTCTTCTCTATTTCGGTTTCATCGATATTGAGGGTGTCTTCCCGGATATCAACAAAGATCGGCCTGGCTTTTTCAAACAAGATCGAGTTGGCAGAAGAGATAAAACTGAAAGGAGTAGTTATTACTTCGTCATTTTCGCCGATATTTAAAGCTCTGACACAAAGATGAAGGCCGCTGGTCCCGGAATTGACCGCAATGGCATGTTTCGCCCCAATAAAATCCGCAAATTTGCCCTCAAACATTGTCAAGGCAGGCCCCAAGCTTAAGTTTGGCGTTTTTAATATCGCGACAACGGCCTCAATTTCTTTTTTGGTTATGTCTGGGTTAGATAAGGGGATTTTCATTTTTTCACAACATAATCGCCAATCACCAGCATATCCAAGCCGCAGGAGTAAAAGGTCCTGATGGCATCGGTTGGAGTGCAGACGATCGGCTCTCCATTTAAATTAAATGATGTGTTGAGCAAAACCGGGACACCGGTTATTTTCCTGAATTCACTGATCAGCCGATGGTATCTTGGGTTTGTCCTTTTGCTGACAGTTTGCAACCGGCCTGACCCATCAACGTGGGTAACGGCTGGAATTACCTTTTGCTTCTCCTTTCTGATCATGCAAACCTTTTCCATGAACGGCACCCGCATATTCTTTTCAATTTCGAAATATTCCTCCGCCCTTTCCTCAAGGACCGAAGGGGCAAAAGGCCTAAAACTTTCCCTGTATTTCACCGCCAGATTGACCTTATCCTTCATGGAGCCATCTCTTGGGTCGCAAAGTATCGACCTATTTCCTAATGATCTCTGCCCAAATTCCATTTTCCCCTGAAACCAACCTATAAGTTTACCCTCGGCAATTTTCTTTGCCGCATATGCCTCGATCTTGTCCATTTTCTGATATTTTATCCTGTAATTATCAAGCGCCTTTTTTATCTCTGCATCTGAAAATTCCGGCCCAAAATAATTCTCATCCATAACAAATCTTTTAGCATGCTTGGCCTTTTCGTGATAGACATGAAGCGCTGCTCCAATCGAAGTTCCGCTGTCGTCCGGGCTTGAAGTTATGAATACATCCTTAAATTTTGTCTTAGTCAGTATTTTTCCGTTAAAAACAGAATTCATAAAGACCCCGCCAGCAACAACTACTTTGTCCAATTTTGTTATATCATGGAGATGATTAAGACACTGCGCCAAAATCTCCTCAACAACCTTTTGCAGGGCGGCAGCTATTTGCCGGTGCTTTTCTTGGTAAGCATCATTCTTTTGCCTCGGTGCCCCAAATTCCTTAACGAATTTGTCGGAATAAAGATGCAATTGATCATGCAAATAATAGCTGAAATAGGAAAGATCCAATTCGATTTTCCCGTCTTTTTGGAACTTGATCAATGATTTTATTTTTTTATAGTA
>JBAYJF010000123.1:0-3077 GCA_041665245.1 Candidatus Margulisiibacteriota bacterium
ACCTGTACAAAGGCATAAATCTCAAAGCCGGTTATGCGTACGGCGAGGAAGCGCCCAAATTCATAAAAAGAAGCTTGTACTTCGGGGCATCCGTTAAATTCTAATGTACAATTATCACGTCGATATAATCTGGAAGATAGATATAGTACTTCTGGCTTTGTCATTGGCTTTAAGTTTTGCGATAATAACATCTTCCTTGCTTAATATCTATAGCAGGAAAAGGCGCAAGAAGGCCTTATTAAACATAAAAAAAGACATGGTTGAGCTTATCCTCTCCGGAAAGGCCGCGGGAAAGAATGTCTGCTTGCCTTTTGCGTCCGGCACCACACCTCGGCAATTCATCGATATTCAGTCCAATAGAGACAGGGAAGGCGTATTCTTCAATGATGCCGAACAGAAATTCTTTAAAGTTTGTTTTGTTAACAAAAAAAGGCTCACCAGGCTCGAAAAGATAGCGGTGAGATGGGGAAATAAGTGGCGCCGCATTGAAGCCATAATGTGCCTTGGCTATTCCGAGGAACCGTCCGTATTGAAAATATTCCCAAAGCTTTTACGTTCCCGCGACGCGGATATCTTATATTTCAGCATACTTGCCCTCGGGCAAACAAAAACAGATGAATCCGCAAAGATGCTTTTATCCGTTTTAAAAAGGAACACACCGTATCGCCGTAAGATAGTATCGCTGCTCGAAGCTTTCCCACGTGCAATATCGGATCAGGTAATCGATCTCGCCGAAGATAAAAACCCGGAAGTGCGGCTATGGGCACTTAAACTATGGTCCAGGCTCAAAGACAAAAGCCATTTAAAAAGGATCGAAAACCTAACTCAGGATAATTCTGCCGAGGTTAGGGCCGCCGCGTGCGAATGTCTCGGCGCGTTCGGAAGCAAAAATGCCGAGACCGCCCTCAGGAAGTGCCTCGAGGATAATGAATGGATCGTCCGATCAAGCGCGATAATAGCCCTTTCGGAAACCCTGGGAGGCGAGTGTTTACCACTTGTGATAGGCAGGATCAACGATGGCTCCCTGACAGTTGTGGACACCATAAGGAAGGTCATCGCAAAGCACGCGGAGGCGGCAATACCCTACGTATTAAAAATATTTGAGTCAAAAGATGAATTGGCAAAAAAGATTTGCCTGGAGGCGCTGGAAAATTCCGGCAGTCAATCGGCTGCCGCTATAGTGAAAAAACTAAAAGGCGAGATGCCGCAAAAATGAACTCATTTCTTTCCAAAGCTGCCTATATAGCGTTTTTGGTATTTTTCGGATATTCCGTTGTCCTTACGCTTTACTATGCCATATTAGCTGTCATAGGCCTATTCGAAGGCCGCCGGAGAGCCCTGGAAAGCGAGACAGAGGATTATCCGCTCGTATACCTTTCAACCTTCAGTATACCGGTGAGCATAATAATGCCGGCGCGCAACGAAGAAGGATGGATACGCGATTCCCTCCTGTCGATCCTTAATCTAAACTACCCTAACTTTGAGGTGATAGTCGTCGACGATGGATCTACGGATAAGACGCTTGATATATTGAAGGAAGTCCTGGACCCCGCCCCGATCGATGCACCTTATATAAAACACTACAGGGACGGAGTAGTGCGCGAGATATTGAAAAGTAAAATTCATCCCAATGTTATGATAATCTCAAAAAGCGCCGGACTCAAAAAGGCCGGGGCAGTAAACGCAGGCCTTAATATGGCAAATAACGATTACATCTGTCTCATCGATGCCGATACGATCCTTGAGCCGGACTCACTGCTTAAGGTGATGGCGGCTATCGCCAAGGATCCGGACGGTGTCGCAGGCGTAGGAAGTTATTTTGGCCTCGTGAATGGCTTGAAAATAGAAAATGGCAGGATAATCAAGAGAAGCTTCTCCTATAATAACATAATAGCCTATCAAAATCTCGAATACATCAGGTCATTTATAGGCAATAGGCTTGCTTGGAGCAAATTTAATGCGATGCCCACAATCGCCGGAGGCTTCGGGGTATGGCGCAGGGATATATTGTATAAATTAGGAGGTTTTTCGAGAGATTTCACATGTGAAGACATCGAGATGACGTTCAGAGTTCATGATTACATCTCAAGAAATAGGCCGAGGGCATCAAAAATTCTGATGCTGCCATACAGCACTGGATGGACGGAAGGACCAAGCAATATATCCTCGCTGATATCACAGAGAGAACGATGGCAGAGGGTCACCAACGAAACGTTATGGCATTACAAATACATGATACTCAATCCAAAATTCGGGAGTTTTGCATTCGTAACGCTTCCTTACTTTGTATTATATGAGGTGTTTGGCGTATTCTTTGAAGCAACAAGCCTTGCCCTTGTAACAATAGGATGGATAAACGGCGCACTCGATCTTAAGGTATTCTTTGCGTTCTTTATTTTAATGATATCATCACAGGTGGCGATATCACTGCTTTCGGTCCTGGCCTTCGTGAGGGCTCAAAAGGTATTCGGTTTACGCTATATAGCTTATCTCGTGACCTTGAGCTTCTTTGAGTTTTTCCTATACAGGTGGATCACTTCAACCGCTAAAATTGTCGGAACATACCGATGGCTGCGCGGCGCCAAAGGTTTCGATCAATATGCAAGAAAAAAGAGAGTACCAATTGAAAAATAATGCGATCTATGTTAATATCTCGGTTAACCAAAAGGAGTTTACATAATGAAATCTAATAAATTTTTATTATCACCTGATGAGATGCCAAAGCAGTGGTACAATATTGCCGCGGATCTGCCGACACCCATGCAGCCGCCGATCGGTCCGGATGGTAAGCCGATCACACCCGATATGTTAGCGCCGGTATTTCCAATGAATCTGATAGAGCAGGAAGTAAGCCGCGAGCGCTGGATCGACATTCCGGAAGAGATCCTTGAACTATTATCGATATGGCATCCGACGCCTCTTATAAGAGCAACACGTCTCGAAAAATTCCTCAAAACACCTGCGCACATATACTATAAAGATGAGAGCGTAAGCCCTGCGGGCAGCCATAAGCCGAATACGGCCATCCCACAGGCCTGGTACAATAAACAATTTGGGATTAAGAAACTTACGACTGA
>JBAYJF010000124.1:0-2921 GCA_041665245.1 Candidatus Margulisiibacteriota bacterium
CAAATTTAAAATGATTTTTTCAGATCCAATGAAGCCTAAAACTTTTTCTATTTCCTCTTTGGAAGGTAAACGGTATTTTTTATCGGTAAAACCCCAGACATCCATAAGAGGGCCGACGGTTATATCAAAAGCGCCCGCGCTTTTTTCCCAGAAAAAATGCGCTTTTTGCAGCACATACATCGTCTGAGGATCTACCCGCCATTGCCCGCGCTCATTTAACTCGAAAATATCGCTGCCTTTCTTGTATTTACTCAACAAATTCTCGGTCTTCTGTATCGCTTCAAACGCAAGATTAGGTGCGCGCTCATCAGGAGAAACGACCTCAACGAACGTCCCCATCAAGACGCGCTTATCGCGGTAAAGCTCGTGCTTCTGGCAGCCGGAAAGAAAGTTAAGGGTCAAAAGCAAAAAAGCAAAGATTATTAATAATAAATTATTCGGTTTATTATTCATCGTTGTTGGGCTCTATTGTTAATTTTAAAGTCTAAAATTCATTAGAATTTCCTGCCTGCCGGCAGGCAGGAACCTTTAATCTTTAGATTTCCTTTGTTCTTTTAACTTTAATCTTTAGACTTTCCGTCAACCTAATTTTATAAATTTACAGGGACACTATTTCTTCATCCAGGGCATCATTAATGAGCAGACAACTTACGGAGCCTCATTCTTACGTTTTCTCCGACGTAAGTTGTAGCCCGCTATTCCTGTTACGGGCGTCTGCGAATTATCCCGTAGCGTGCGAAGCGGCATTTCGAAGAAATGCGCAAGCGCTTACGCAAGGGACACTATTTCTTCATCCAAGGCATCATCTCCCGCAACTGCTTGCCGACTTTTTCAATTTTGTGGTCATCGCCTGCTTTTAATAAACTATTGAATTGGGCCCTGCCTGTTTCGTTCTCCTTGATCCATTCTTTAGCAAATTTACCCTTCTGGATCTCTTTAAGGATCTTTTTCATTTCTTTTCTGGTTTTATCGGTGATCACCCGCGGCCCTCTGGTTAAATCCCCGTAACAAGCGGTATTGGAGACCCGCCGGCGCATTCCCGAGATACCATATTCCTGGATCAAATCCGTAATAAGTTTTAATTCATGCAAGACCTCAAAATAAGCGATCTCAGGCTGATATCCGGCCTCAACGAGCGTATCAAACCCGGCCTTGATCAATTCACTGACCCCTCCGCATAACACAGCCTGCTCGCCGAAAAGGTCGGTCTCTGTTTCTTCTTTGAACGTCGTTTCAATAACGCCGGCTCTTGTGGCGCGAAGCGCTTTAGCATATGCTAAAGCGATCTTCAAAGCATTGCCGGTAGCGTCCTGGTATATCGCCACCAATGAAGGGACCCCTTTACCCTCCTCGTACATCCTTCTGACGAGCGCGCCCGGGCCTTTCGGCGCCACCATAAAAACGTCGACGTTCTTGGAAGGCTTGATCTGTTTAAAATGGATATTAAATCCATGAGAGAAACAAAGGGCTTTGCCCTTCTTTAAATTCGGTTTGATAGCTTCCTGATAAACTTTTGCCTGAACATGGTCCTGGGTCAATATCTGGATCACATCCGCTGCCTTAGCCGCTTCGATCGCGGAAACGGGAGTAAACCCGTCTGACTGCGCCTGTTCGAAGTTCGCGGTCCCAAACATTTCAGAAACAATAACTTTACAACCGGAATCACGCAAACACAGCGCCTGGCCGCGGCCCTGGATCCCATAACCGATGATCGCAACGGTTTTATCTTTTAACACATTCAAATCCGCATCGTTATCATAATATACTTTAATCATCTCTTTCCTTTCTGTAATGACCCCCGCTTCAGGTATAAAACGGGCATTATACGCTGCTTACCGTACGATGGCCGGCAATACCCTTTTGATTTTTATACTATTTCCAGCAACATTTCTACTATTTTTTTGTCGTAACGAACGCCGATATACTTCTTTAATTCTTCTTTAGCCACATCGACACTCAAGCCCTTACGATACGGTCGATCAGTCGTCATAGCGTCATAACTATCCGTTACCGCAAGTATTTTCGACCCGAGAGGGATCTGGCTGTCTTTCAACTTATCAGGATACCCGCTTCCATCCAGCCATTCATGGTGGCTGCGGATAATATTGCATAGACGGGCAAGTGAACGTACCGGCTTAACGATCCCCTCGCCGATCAGCGGATGCTTGCGCATTATTTGCATCTCTTCATCGGACAAAGAGCTGGCTTTCCTGAGGATCTCATCAGTAATACCGATCTTGCCGATATCATGAAGCTCTGCGGCGTCCTTAATATTTTTTATGGTATCGGCATCCAAGCCCAATTTCTCCGCGATCTTGACCGAATATTGAGAAACACGGTCGGAATGGCCGCGGCTGTAATAATCCCGCGCCTCCACCGCCATTGCCAACGCGGAGATTGTTTCCAAATACGTCTTTTCCGCGTCCAAATGAAGCCGGTCGTTCTCAACGGCGATCGCCGTCTGGGAAGCCAGGTTCGAAATGATCAATAATTCATCTTCCGCGAAGCTGCCGCCGGCGATCCTGCCTGATACCAGGAGGACTCCAATAACCCTGTCCTGATACAACATCGGAGAGCACAATAACGGCGGGCTGAAGATATCATCCTCAGATTGATTGCTTATTTTCTGTAACGCGGGGACTAAAAGCGGTTTTTTATGTTTTGCCACCCAACCGGGAGCTTCTTCCCCGACCTTGAGGCGGATGTCTTCAATATTCCTGCCAATTCCCGAAATATTCTTAAGATACAGCTCTTGTTTTTCCTCATCAAGCAGCATTAAAACGCCCACGCGGGCATCCAACGCGTTAGCGGTTATTTCAACGATCAATTCCAGGAAAGTATCAATAGTCTGCAGCGAAGTCATTCCTACTGCCAGCTTTGACAACACATACTGCATGGTCCGCTTAGAAGCCTCAAGGCGC
>JBAYJF010000125.1:0-2903 GCA_041665245.1 Candidatus Margulisiibacteriota bacterium
ATCTTATTGATAGGGCTAAGGTTCTTTTCCCGGATCTCCCCGGGAATATTGCAACATTATCTACAACATCACCGCAGGATTTTTATAATTATACTTTTAACAGATGTGGCGGTATAAGCGGGTGGGCATCGATGCCATCGCAAATTAAGAGTGATGTTGTCCCAATGCAAAGCCCTATTCGGAATTTACTATTAACAGGGCATTGGGCCACAAACGTTGGAGGCCAAGGCGGCGTGCCAATGGTTGTGTATTCTGGGCGTAGCGTAGCGAAACATATATTGAATACAAGAAAAGGAAAATAAATGACAGGGCATGCATTATCTGCATTAATTGCTTTTATTCTTTTAGCGCCATTAAGTTTTTTTGTTTTGTTAAAAGGACCTAAAAACGATACGAGTAAATGTTTTGTGTCGATGAATTCTTGTCTTGCTATATGGGTCCTTACCAGTTTTATAATGTGGGGTATAAACAACGAGGTAGTTGCTATATATGCCAATAGAATTTGTTATTTTTTTGCACCATTAGTGCCAGCTTTTTTTGTTCATTTAGTATACTCAATCATAGGAAAATCTCGTATAAAAAAATATCTTCTTCCCGCATGCTATGCTTTGTCAATTCTGTTTTGCATCATCAGCCCTACTCCATTATTTATAAAAGGCTTGAGCCCGTATAAAAATTTATATTTTTTACCTGTATTAAATTATGGTTACACGTTTTTCATTATCTATATGTATTTATCGGTTGCGATAGTGTATGTCGAGATGATTATCAAGGCCTTCCATTCTACGGGAAGCGAAAAAGCTCGTCTCGTATACTTTATTTTTGCAACTATGATAGGTTTCTTTGGATATAGCACGTTTGCTTTTTTAATGTATCGAGTTAATGTAGTTTGGGCTCAAATTCCCCACGATTTTTTTATAATAGCATATTGTATAATTTTTGCATATGCCATCGTTCGTCATCAGTTAATGGATATTGAAATAATTATAAAGAAGACCCTTGTCTTTGCGGGACTTTTGACATCAGTCTTCACTATATTAGTTTTACCGACTTTGCTTATCCAGGAATATATATTAAGAAGCGCGAGTTTCGGCGGAAAGATGATAGGCTTAGCAATAAGCGGTATAGTTATAATACTTACCATGAAACGAATCGAAGCCTTCCTTATAAACATAACCGACAAATACCTCTTCCAGAAGAAATACGATTACAAAGAATTGCTGAAGACGTTTACATCCGAGGTTCTGACGGTATTGGAATTGGATAAGCTGATGGATCTTACCGTTACCAAGCTTACCGATATAGTTAAACTGAGTTCATGTGCGGTATTGCTATTCGATGATGAGAAGCAGGAATTTCAGGTGATGGCGTCGAGCAATGTCAAGGATCCGTCGGTGAGGCTAGTGCGGCCGGACGGTATCGTTACGTTCATGGATGAGACGCATGGCTATGTACTGCTAAAAGAGCTTAATGATAAAAAGATATTGATCCCCGGCTCTATCCAGGAGATTGTCGATAAGCTAAACGCGGAGCTTATAATCCCGATGGTTGTGCATGATGAGGTGATAGGCATATTGTCGCTCGGCAAGAAAAAATCGGACGAAGAATACACGCAGGATGATCTGGATATACTTTTACCTTTAGCTCGAACCCTGGCGATAGCAATATCTAATGCGCAACTATTTGATGAACTTAGCAAGACTCAGGCCGACGCGGCGCAGAAAGATAAGATGGCTGTTATAGGCACGCTTTCAGCAGGAATCAACCACGAGATCTGTAACCCCCTGGGTATTGCGCGCGGCCAGTGCGAAGCGTTTCTCCTTAATATTAAGGACGGCCTGTATACACATAAGACAACCGAAGAGCTTCTTACCAAGGCAAAAGAGATAATGGGAAAGGTTATACACGAAACCGACAGGGCTACGGCTATTACCAAGAAGCTTTCGGGTTTCGCTAAACCGGCAAAGGGTGAATCAGAGATCGTCAATATCGACAAGGAGATAGATGATGTATTGGGCCTTGTTGGATACGAATTAAAGCTAGAAAAGATCGAGATCGAGAAAAAAATAGGGAAGGATATTCCGAATATATTTGTCGATAGGAAGCAGTTCCAGGAAGTGTTATTCAATCTTATCCGGAATGCCGGACAAGCGATAGGTGAAAAGGGGAAGATAGCGATCACGGCAAAAGAGGATAGTGGCAAAATTTTTATAGATATCAAGGACAGCGGCTCGGGAATTCCGGAAGATAAGATAAAGCAGCTCTTTAATCCGTTCTTTACGACCAAGGATCCCGGCAAGGGCACGGGCCTCGGGTTATTCATCGTCCGTCAGGTAGTTGAAAAGAACGGCGGCAGAATTTATCTAAAAGAGACGAAGGTTGGCGAGGGGACGACGTTTACGATCGAATTCCCGATAGCAAGTACCGAGGAAGCGAAGGTTAAAAAATGAACAAGCCGAGAATTGTTGCGATAGATGATGAGGTTGATTTTATCACGATGCTTGAAGATTACTTTAAGCCCAGAGGCTATGAGGTTGAGGTCGCGATACGCGGCGCTAGAGGCATCGAAGTTGTGAAAGAGAAGAAGCCGGATGTTGTATTGATGGACTTGAAGATGCCGGGGATAGACGGCGACGAAGTCCTGAAACTGCTGAAGTCTATGACGCCGTCACCCCAGATCATATTTATTACCGCGTATGACGACGGCGGTAAGACCAAAGCGCGCCTCCTGAGAATGGGCGCTTACGCTTATTTTGATAAACCGATCTCTTCCTTGAAGGAGCTGGAAGAGACTATTAATAAAGCGGCAAGCCGGTAACTGAAAAGGGGTGTAGTTATGCGCAAACTGTTGGTAGTCGACGACGAGAAAGACATCTGCGATTTTGTGAAGAATTTTTTTCAGG
>JBAYJF010000126.1:0-2815 GCA_041665245.1 Candidatus Margulisiibacteriota bacterium
CACACCATTTTCACGGCATTGCATGAAAAACGGGATTACGCTGCCCCGGCTGCCAAATACGTTCCCATATCTTACTACGCTGAAAATTGTAGTATCCTGGCCTACGTATGAATTTCCCGCAATGAATAGCTTATCCGAGCATAGCTTTGTTGCCCCATAGAGGTTGATCGGGTTGGCAGCTTTATCCGTACTTAATGCAATGACCCTTTTAACACCCTGATCGATAGCTACATCGATTACATTCTGTGCGCCTAAAATATTTGTCTTAACGGCTTCAAATGGATTGTATTCAGCGGTAGGAACTTGCTTTAAAGCTGCGGCATGTATAACATAGTCAACATTATGGAACGCCCAGCACAAGCGTTCCTTGTCTCTTACATCTCCAATAAAGTAGCGTATGCAAGGATATTTCAAACCTGGAAATTGCTGCGCCATCTCAAACTGTTTTAACTCATCCCGGCTGAAAATAATAAGGCGCTTTGGCCTGTATCTCTTAAGGATTATCTCCGCGCATTTCTTGCCAAATGAACCGGTACCGCCGGTGATTAAAATTGACTTTCTATTAAGCATTTTATTTTCACCCTCCGATAAATTACTTTAGCTCATTGCCGTTGTGGAATATATTATAACAGCAAAAAGGTTTAGGAAAAATAGGGAAATTACCTCCCGTTAACCTACTTTGCTGCTTTTCATTTTCATATGATAACTATAAATTCGCCCTTGGGAGGCATGGATTTAAAATGTGCAATGAGGAGGGATGTTTTCTCGCGCCTTACCTCTTCAAACTTTTTAGTAAGCTCTCTGGCGAGAACTATCTCTACGTCTCCGTAAACCTCTAAAATGTCGTCCAATAATTTTATGATTCGATGCGGAGATTCGTAAAGCACAACCGTCCTCTCTTCGTCTTTTAATCTCTTCAGCTGATTTTTTCTCCGTGCGGATTTATTCGATAAAAATCCTTCAAATGTAAATTTATCGGTCGGTTTACCGGAAATTGTAAGCGCCGTTATGATCCCGGACGGCCCGGGGATCGGGATAACGGGTATATTATTATCGATGCACTCGCGAATTATTTTGTAGCCCGGGTCCGAGATGCCGGGAGTGCCTGCATCCGATACGAGCGCAACGGATCTGCCTTCCTTCAAAACCTTTAAAAGGTAGTCGGTTTTTCGGACTTTATTGTATTCGAAATAACTTGTCGTCGGAGTTTTTATCTGGTAGCGATCAAGCAGGATCCTGGTGTGGCGAGTGTCTTCAGCGGCGATTAAATCGATTTTCTTAAGAATCTCTATGGCCCTAAAAGTAATATCCTCGAGATTGCCGATGGGCGTTGCAACTATATATAGCGTGCCTGCCATAATAAATGGGTGCGACCTTTTTATTCGACGGTTACGGATTTGGCCAGATTACGCGGCTGGTCGATATCGTAGCCGAACTCTTTCGCAACGTAATACGCCAGAAGCTGGAGCGGTACTACAACCAATAGTGGCGAGAAAAGTTCCTCTATTTTCGGAACTTCTATCAAATAGTTAATGTTGTAATGTAAAATCTCTTTGTCGCCCTCTGTAACGATCGCTATCACTATGCCGCCGCGCGCTTTTATCTCCTGGATATTCGATAACATCTTGTCATAAGTCTTGGATTTTACAGCTATGCAGACAACCCATGGGTTCTCGTCGATGAGAGCGATCGGCCCGTGTTTCATTTCTCCGGCAGGATAGCCCTCTGCGCTGATATAGGATATCTCTTTAAGTTTCAATGCCCCCTCAAGGGCATTAGGATAGTTGATATTCCTGGCAAGGTATAGGAAATATGATTTATTATGCCTTTCGAGATAATATCTCTTGAATTCCTGGGCATATGCCGCAAGTATATTGTAGTCAGACCTGTATTCGTCGATAAGCTCACTCATCAACACTTGCGCCTTTTTAAACTCTTTGATAAGAAAATTTAATTTCGAAATAGATACGGTTTTTCTTAAAGCCGCCAGATAGATCGTCAAAAGATAAAATACCGCCAATTGTGCTGTGTAGGCCTTGGTGGAGGCAACCGCGATCTCGGGCCCCGCGTGGGTATAGATAACGCCGTCAGATTCTCTCGCGATCGAGCTTCCGACGACATTGCATATTCCAAGGACAGTAGCACCCTTCTTTTTCGCTTCTCTAAGCGCCGCGAGGCTATCCGCTGTTTCGCCCGATTGCGATACTATTATGACAAGCGTGTCCTTATCAACCATCGGATTGCGATAGCGAAATTCGCTCGAGGTATCCACCCAGGTCGACATGCGGCAGTACTCTTCGAGCATATATTTACCCGTTAAGCCGGCATGATAAGCTGTACCGCATGCAACGATCGCTATTTTTTTGAAACTTTTAAACTTTTTATCCTCGATATCCAGCTCATCAAACCTTACCCTATTATCTTTAAGCCTCTCGTCGATAATGTTCCTGAGGATCTCAGGTTGCTCATATATCTCTTTTAACATGAAATGACTGTAGCCCGACTTCTCTGCCTGGCTTATATCCCATTTGATCTTCGATGATTTTTTTCTTACAATACACCCGGAAAGATCTTTGACTGTCACAGCGCCGGCTGTCATGGAGATAATCTCATGGTTCTCGAGATATATCACTTCTTTGGTATAATCTAGAACGGCCGGGACATCGCTTGCCAGAAAATTTTCACCGTCTCCGACGCCAATTACCAGCGGCGAGTCGCACCGGGCCCCTATCAACCGATCGGGTTCGTTTTTGTGCATAGCTACCAGGGCGTATGATCCCTTTAACAGTTTCACCGCCTTCAATACCGCCTGTTC
>JBAYJF010000127.1:0-2770 GCA_041665245.1 Candidatus Margulisiibacteriota bacterium
AATTATCTGTTTCCGGCGATATCGCTTTAAGTATTAGCGACGGGCAAAGGAATTTGGATCAAATTGATTCTTTTTTGGGTAAAGCGGCTTCTGCGGTGAATAGCCTGCTGGCAAATTCGGAAGTTTCTCAGACAAGCATAGACGCATGGAAACTGGCCATTGCCACCGCAAGGACCAATGTCAGTACGGCCATCATCAGCATAACCGATGCCGAGCAGGCGCTGGCAACGGCAAATTCAGATCTGTCGGTTGAGGAGAATGATCTGATCTTGGCAAAAGCCGGAACTATTCCGGAACAGATCTCCGCGCAGGAAGCCCAGGTGGATAAAGCCGGCGCAGACGTTGATCTTTACAAAGCCCAGATAGTCAAAACATATTTGCGTTCTCCGATCGACGGCGTGGTTACCAAGCAAGATACTAAGTTGGGGGAAATAGTTTCCGCCAATGCGATCATTGTTTCGGTCATAAGCGATACAAAATATGAAATGGAAGTGAATGTGCCCGAGGCTGATATAGCGAAAGTCAAGATCGGAAATTCGGCAAAGGTCACTTTGGATGCCTATGGCAGCGATGTTATTTTTGATGCCCATGTGGTTTCCATAGAGCCGGCCGAAACAATTGTTGAGGGAGTGGCTACATATAAAACAACTTTGCAGTTTGATAAGAAAGAAGATTCCGTGAAGTCCGGTATGACGGCGAATATTGATATTTTGACCGATAAAAAAATCGGCGTATTGATCATTCCTCAAAGATCGGTCTTAACCAAGAACGGCGAAAAATTTGTTTTGATCGATGCGGGAAGCGCCCAGCCCGAACAAAAGAAGATCGAGATCGGACTCAGAGGGTCTGATGGTATGAGCGAGGTAATTTCCGGTCTGGTGGAGGGGGACAGGATCATAGCTGCGCCGACATTGGAATAGATCTAAAATGGCTTTAATTGAATTAAAAAATATAGTTAAAAAATATGGGGACGGCGAGGAATTGACCATGGCTTTGGATGGCGTGTCTTTGGAGGTAAAAAAGGGGGAATTTGTGGCGATCATGGGCCCTTCCGGAAGCGGCAAATCTACACTGCTTCATGTTTTGGGCTTTTTGGATCCGCCGTCCTCGGGCGAATATAAATTTGACGGAAAGTTCTTCAGCGAATATTCCAAGGAGGAAGTTGCGCATGTCCGCAATAAAAAAATGGGTTTTATTTTCCAGGCTTTCAATCTGTTGCCGAGGACTTCCGTGTTTGAGAATGTTAAGCTCCCTCTTTTGTATTCCGATGTCGACGAATCCGAGTGGGACAAGCTAGCCACGGACGCCGTGAATGCCGTCGGCCTTGGCCATCGCATGAGCCATGATTCTTCCCAATTGTCAGGCGGAGAAAAACAAAGGGTGGCGATAGCCAGAGCGCTGGTTATGAATCCGCAGGTTATTTTTGCCGATGAACCGACCGGCAATTTGGATTCGAGATCAGGGCAGGCAATTATGGAGATCATAAGAGGCTTGAATGAAGACCACGGGCATACGATCATTTTGGTGACCCATGAAACTTATACCGCCGAGCACGCCCGCAGGCTGATCAAATTGAAGGACGGAAAAATTGAAAGCGATGAACAGGTCGCGCACAGGATGCACAGGCATGAATTTAAGAAATAATATTTATGAAATTCACCCACATAGCCCATACCGCTTTTAAAGGACTTCTTTCCAACAGATCCAGAACGGGGCTTACTATTTTAGGCATAGTTATCGGTATTACCTCGATCATTTTAGTTATGTCTCTAGGCGAGGGCGCGCAAAATCTTATCTTGAATCAGATCCAGAGCATGGGCGCCAAGGTCATAGAGATCCGTCCGGGCCGCGAACCGAAGGGGTTCAGCGATATCCTTCAAATGTTCGGAGATTCTTTGAAACAGAAGGATCTCGCGGCGCTTCAAAAGAAAGAAAACGTTCCTCACGCTCAAACCGTGATGCCACTGGTGTTCGGCAGCGCCGTCGCGATCTTTGAGAATGAATCTTACAATCTGAGCATGTATGGTGTCGGCGGGAGTTTTATGAGAATGTATGGTGTGGATCTTGGCGAGGGCAGGAATATAGACGGGGAAGATGTGAAAAACTTCAGCGATGTGGCCGTTATCGGATCAAAGGTCAAAGAAGAATTGTTCGGTTCCTCGGAGGCGATCGGCCAAAAAATAAAGATAAAGAACAGGAATTTCAAAGTGATTGGAACGATATCCAAAAAGGGCCAAGTTTCTATGCTTAATTTTGATGAGATCGCCCTTATTCCATGTACCACTGCCCAGCAATATGTTTTCGGCATAAAGCATTTTCAGCACATCATAATTGAAGCTGATTCTGAAAGCACCGTTGATCAGACAGTTGAAGATATAAAAATTACTTTAAGGAACTCCCACAACATAACCGATCCCGAAAAAGATGATTTCAGCATAGGAACCCAGGTGCAGGCTATGGAGCAGGTGGGGACTATTATGAATGTTCTGACCTTGTTCTTAGCCGCCGTTGCCGCCATTTCGCTTTTGGTGGGCGGAGTCGGAATTATGAATATTATGCTGGTTTCGGTTACGGAAAGGACGAGAGAGATCGGTTTGAGGAAAGCTCTTGGCGCAACCGATAAGGATATTCTTACGCACTTTTTGCTGGAAGCGATCATTTTGACCAGTGTCGGCGGAATAATCGGCATCGCGCTCGGGTTGTCTTTGGCGTTTCTGGTTTCTTTGGTCCTCACGAATTATCTGAATTTGGCTTGGAGTTTTTCGTTCCC
>JBAYJF010000128.1:0-2595 GCA_041665245.1 Candidatus Margulisiibacteriota bacterium
ATCTTTTTGCAATTTGTCGTTGAATCGGTCCTGATTACCATGACCGGGGCGATCGTTGGGATCTTTTTTGGCACATTGGCGGCATGGGGGATCATGTCTTTTCTTAAAATGGAGGCGGTGATCGCTTACGGAGCGATCTGGATGTCTTGTCTTGTTGCGGTCCTTGTCGGCTTATTTTTTGGCGTATATCCGGCGATGCGTGCGGCGCGGATGAATCCGGTAGATGCTTTGAGGTATGAAATATGATGAGCTTTATCCTGGAAAATATAAAACAGGCGACAAAAGCACTGTTATTTAACAAAGTTCGCTCCCTATTAACTATGCTGGGTATTATTATAGGGATCTTTTCGGTCATAACGCTGGTTACCATCGGTGAAGGAGCGAAATCTTATGTTACCGACCAGATCCAAAGTTTGGGAGCAGGCTACAATTCATTCACGGTCGTTTCCGGAAAAGACCATAATTCTCCTCCGCTTCCACAATTTGCTTATTCGGACCTGGATTATCTTATGAACCGGGTCCCGGAAATTTCGGATATTGTGGCGATGAGTCCTGGTTCGGGAGACCTGACGTACGGGAAAAAAGAGTTTAAGCCGTCCGCAATTATTGGTGCGACTGCAAATATTTTTGAGCTGATGGGGCAGCCGGTTGATATGGGCCGCGCCTTTACTCCGGCCGAAGTGGCCGGCAGGCGCAAAGTTGCAGTGATCGGAACGAGCGTGGCCAGGGATCTTTTTAACCTGTCGAACCCGATCGGGGAAAAATTTAAACTGCGGGGCGACCAATATCTGGTCATTGGAATTGCCGCGCCGCGCGGCAGTATTGGTCCGATGGATATGGACAAGCGGATCGTGATCCCGGTAACAATTGCCCAGAACATGATGGGGAACGATAAAATAATGCGATTGAATGTTTTTCCAAAAAATGTCGATCAAATGGACGAGGTGCAAGAGAAAGTAAAAATAGCATTGATCCGCAGGCTCGATAGCGATGATTTTAGTTTTGCAACCCAAAAAGGACTTCTCAGCATCATTAATAATATATTGGCGGCATTGACCGGCTTCGTTACCGGGATAGCTGCGATCTCTCTTATTGTTGGCGGGATCGGGATCATGAATATCATGCTGGTCGCGGTCAATGAAAGGACGCGGGAGATCGGGATAAGGAAAGCGGTCGGGGCAAAGAAAAAAGATATTATCATTCAGTTTTTGGTTGAATCGATGATGATCAGTCTTGTTGGCGGGATCCTTGGGGTGATCTTTGGAATATTGGGCGCCTTCTTGATCATATGGGCGATCAAAGGGACGTTAATTATTGCTGTATGGGCCGTGATCCTGTCAACGACGGTATCTGCGCTGGTGGGAATATTTTTCGGGGTTTATCCGGCAATTAGAGCCGCGAGCTTGGATCCTGTGGTCGCCCTGCGCTACGAGTAACTAAGGCTTGCTCCATTCCTCGACTGCATTTTTTACATTTTCGTCATAATCAATAAAAGTTTTTTCAATGATCCCGTCATTATTGATACAAAACGTCGTTGGAATAGTTAAGATCTGGAATTTGTCCAGAGAGGTCAGCTTTTTATCTTGAAGGATCGGGAAAGTTAAATTGTTTTTGTCTACGAAGGCCTTAAGATCTTTTTGCTTTTTATCAAAAGAAACGGCAATTACCGCGACTTTTTTGTTTTCTTTGGAAATATTTTCAAGATCAAGCAGCTGTTCCTGGCAGGACTTGCTCCAGCTTGTGAAAAAAGTCAGGATAAATGGTTTTTGCTGAGCGATCTCTTGTAAATTAGTGGTTTTGCCATCTAAATTGGGGAGGGATATTTCCGGAAGCGCAAAATCAACGAGGGGTGCCTGTTCGGCCGCATAGGCCGCAAAACAAATAAAAATGCAAAAAAACAACGCAGCAACAGTTCTCATTTTCATTCTGAAATAATTATACGCCCCGTTAAGATTAAGTCAATATCCAGCCGATAATATTGCGTGTTGACAATAAATTCTTGAAAAGGTATAAATATAACCAGCTTGAGTAATAGGAGGAATTACATATGTTGAATGCATGGGGCACCTTGGGGATGATCTTGGTTTTGGCAACATTTTTTAATTTAGGATTTGCCTATATTGTTTGGGTATTTGCAGCCAAAGAAAACATGGTAGCAAAAATAATTGGACAGATAATTGCTGTTGTTATTGTTATTCTGTCGTTAGTGATCTTGTTTGGTATAAGCAGTAATGCAGGCAAAGCAAAAGACATGATGCGGGGAAAAAGCTGTCCAATGATGAAAGGCGGAATGAGAGGGAATATGCCGATGGATATGATGGGGAAGGGTATGATGCGTAAAGAAGGGATGAAAATGGATGGGAACATGGGCAAGAAAATGGGAAAAAAAGAAATGGGTAAGATGGGAATGGAAAAAGCAAAAAAACATCACAAAAAATAAAAAGAATTAAAGAAAGGGTGAGCTAAATGAACGATAAGAAAATATTTTTAAGAGAGAGCGAAATGCCGCAAAAGTGGTATAACATTGTCCCTGATCTGCCGGTCCCGCCGGCTCCGCCCCTTCATCCGGGAACGGGACAGCCGATCGGGCCAGCG
>JBAYJF010000129.1:0-2589 GCA_041665245.1 Candidatus Margulisiibacteriota bacterium
TGCCAATCATTATGTCTTCAAGATCATCTATATTAGCGAAGACATTGTTAGCCGTTATTATGGCCGCTGAACCACGTTCCTTTTTTATCTTTCCCGACAGTTTCGCAGTGAAATAGCTGTTAATTGTTTCGATCCCTGATTCGTTTGCTTTTCGCGCAGCGGTAGGCGCTGGATCTACGCCCAAGACCTGCAGTTCCTTGTTTTTAAAGGCTTTTAATAAAGTTCCATCATTACTGCCTATATCAACGACCAAAGAACCTTTAGCTGGTTTGGCATAGGCCAGCACAGCATCAACATATTTGGCAAAATGATCTGCCAAGCCAAGAGAGATTGAGGTCGTATAGATATAATTGGAGTAAAGCAGTTCCGGATCAACCACCTCGCTTAATTGCGAATGGCCGCACTCCTGGCACAGCACAAGATCCAATGGATACAAAGGCTGGGCCTCCTTTGCCTTTTCTTTTGAAACATAAGCATCCCCGCTTGGGGTTGGCTCCAAATGCAAGACGATCCGCATCTTATTCCCGCCACATAAACGACACGTTTTACTTCGATCCATTATTTGATCCTCCTTAATATTTCATTCTTAACCCGTTCAATATATTTTTCCCTTGCTGGCTGATCCTCTTCTGTCGGTGCCCAGGGAGCAAAGACCGTTTCCCGCCTGTCAAAAGGGCCACTGGTTACTTCATGAAAAACAAAATGCTCAGATCTAATAAATAAATTGTGATAGATCGGTTCTGACATCCGGCAATAGAATTTATGTCCAGATCGGTCGTCTCCCAACCGAAAAGCATCAGAAATGACGCCATTTTCATCATAAATGACCATGTCAGCAATACCTTCGATAACATGTAACGATTCGCATTTATTCAAATGCTTATGCGGCCGCACATAGGCCTCCTTGGCGTGAACGATGATCATTTCATGGATCCGATCATTAACATCCTGATGGGCGCACAATCTGATCCTCCCCCGCTTATTGCCTAACGACTTTTGCTTTAGCTCCGCCAGATCTACCTGATCAACCAAAACAATCTTGCTTTCAGCATAGACCACTTCTTCATTAATGATCTTAACCATTTTTACTCCTAAATATCATATTTCTATTGCCAAGCTGCTGCCGGGAAAAATAGAGCAAAACCGCCCCCCTTGCCTGACAAACTCCTGATTATTAGCGATCACCTTTTCCTCTGCCTGGGGACTGAGGCTCAAAAGACATAGCTTTACTCCTTTCTTTAATAGTTCGGCTGAAGAAAAGATTGGTAAACGTGATCCAGGCATAAATAACCCTTTTTTGTTTGGGTTATCATCAACAATAAATTCGATATATTCTTTTATGCCGAATATATTAATAAAAGTGCAAGCCAGGTGTCCTGCCCCGAACATAGCAATCTTCCCTTCAGCCTGCCTGAATCGAGCTAAATATTTCCTGATCTTATCCCGCTGATCAGAAAAAGACTTGGCAAATAAGCCCCCCTTCTCTATTTCCTTTTTTAAAGTCTCATCGGTCATATTAAGCGGGACATCTCGCCTTGAAGCCTGGGCGATCCCGACCAGCGAATTCTCAAAAGGATAAGGATAATTCATAAAACTTGCCAACGACAAACCGGCCGTTCTAAATCCATGCTGAAAAGTCGCCGGAGTGAAATAAACGATATGTTCTTCCCAAAGAGTTGTATAATCCAGCTTAGCAATTGCCTTGCTGCAATCCGGCACCTCTATTACAATATAACCTCCTGGCTTGATCAATTGTTTTAGATTATTGATAAACCCTAAAACATCGTAAGCATGCTCAAGTATGTGCCTGGCAATAATAATATCCGCCAAACCGTATTTCCGCGCGATCGCGTCGCACCGACTGCTGGTCAGACGGTCCTGGATGGTCTCAACACCGGCACCATTTGCTTTAATATCCAGATCGGCCGCTTGCTCCACCCGCCAGGTCTTACTAATCCCTCTTTTTTTTAGGCGGGAAAGCAAGGTATCATCTTTGAAGCTTATCCCGCCAATTGATGATCCCTTTTGGATCCCAGGTAATTTTATGAGCGAATCTGCCAGCTCATTCAAATGGGCTTCAGGTTCGTTGTAAGTGATCCAGTTAAATTGCGGTAATAACTCATTAGCAGGCACCGGATCGATCAACTGGATCAAACCACAGCCTTCACATTGAACAACAACCATAGGATGGCTCTTTTCTGCTAACGATGCCTTTTGTAGGAATCGATTGCCTATTGGCTGAGAATTAAATATTAATAGCTCATTAAGCGTCTGCGTCTTGCAGAGGCAGCATTTATTTTTCATTTGCTTTTTCCTCAGCTGCATAGGTTTGTTTGATGCCTTCAACTAAACTTGTAAAAGTAAATCCAGGCAACAATCCTGCGATCTTTTGATTGTTAAATGAGATGTCTACTTTTGACTTGGTCCTGGGGAAATTATTGATAGTTAGATCCGCCCGGGATAGTCGGGAAATGATGTTAAGCATTTCCCGAAAGGTATTGCTCCGCCCGCTGGCAATATTCACGATCCCGTCATAATCATTCAATAAAAGAACATGAACAATCTTTACCAAGTCATCAATAAAGACAA
>JBAYJF010000130.1:0-2548 GCA_041665245.1 Candidatus Margulisiibacteriota bacterium
GCCAAAAGGGAGGGGAAGGCCGATTGTTCCGGTTCCTCCGGAACACGGGGTCCGGGGTCTTGGGGAAGGATGGGTGGCGGGGTGCATAGACGGCGCCGGGGATATCTAAGGGGTTCACCCCTTAGATTAACTTTCTTTGCTCCACTTTCTTTTTTAACAAAAGAAAGTGGAAATAAAAAAAGATCTTTTGAAAACAACTAGACATAATATTTCTTATGCGATGGGAATGAAAATGAAAAAAAACGAACAGTATTAAGGCACGATTAAAACAGGTGTGTTTATCGGAACATTGGCGAAAAGATATTTGATCACCCGATTTTCTACGCCGACGCAACCCCGGGTATCGTCTTTCTTGGTCACAAAAGTAAAGTTCGGGTCGACAGTTTCCATTTTATCAAGGTATGAGGCCAGCCGCGTAGAAGCTCCATGGATGCCGTACGCTCCCGGATAGCTTAATCCTAAAAATAAAGTATAGCGGCTGCGGGCGTTCTTTTTATCAATGGTCATGAGCCCTTCAGGGGTCTTATAAAATGGGCTGGCTAGCGAAACTTTTACGGGAAAAGAAAAAGTGAAGCCGTCCCATTGTTCGTTTTGGACGATCCTTCCATTTTTGCAATAATAGAGCAAGTGATCCTGTTTGCTGACGACAATGACATCCTGGTCCCAGTGTTTTTTTGCAAATTCTTCGACCACTTTTTTTAACTGGAAAAGACGGACCGGCTCGGCCTCGGTCGAGAGCCTTGCCATTCCGCTGGCCAGGAGGATCGTGCTGATCATGGCGCAGAGCGTAATTAATATAATATTTCTTTTGATAAAGCGTTTCATATGTATATATATCATCAAAATATGGGTAAAATTTCAGTTAGAGCGCGTTTAAATTAACCTAGATTAATAAGGAATGCAATTGTACAAACCGCTGAAATTATTTATTGCTAGGTGAGTAGGGGGTGCGGTGGCGGTGGTTCTAATTTATCAAGCCTGGCTTGGATAGAAGGGATCAATTTTTTTTGAATATGAGCGACGGCTTGTTCTCTTCCGGCTCTTTCTGCATTGCCTATTGCCTCTTTTGCGGCCTGCAGGGCTTCTTTTAAATTGGTCGGGTCGCCCTTTATATATAATAGTTTTGCCTGGCATTCCAATACTATGTACTTAGGATAGTGTGAAGCCTTTGTTGCGGCCTCGGCTAAGAAAGCCAAGCCCTCATCTGCCATTCCCAGCTTAATATATGATCGTGCAATGGGAAGGATCGAATTTCTGTAAAAGGGTGAATCGGATCCTAAAGTTAAAAACATGGCAAGGGCGTCTCGATTTTCATTAATAGAATATAACAGGTATCCCTTGAGATAGATCGCTTCTTGTCTCTCCGTATCTGTGGCTGCCAATCTGCTAAGTATCTTTATATGTTTTCGAATTGATTTTATTGGAGGAAGGGCGCCTTTTGTTCGGAGGGCTTTAGAATTAAAAATGGCCGTTCTTACAACAATGGCATGCGCTTCGTAGTCATCTGGGTTTATGGCGCATAATCTTTCAGCTCTTGCAATTATTTCTGCTGGTGATATTGATTCGACGATTAGCGGGGGCAGCCTTATTGGCGTGCTGGAAGGCAAAGGAGTGGGGATTGCGTTCCCTCCAGTTGGCCTGGGTGGTGTGGGTCGTGGGGGTGTAAGACCTCTTCCATGTGTTCTATGTGCTCTGCTTGATCTCATGCATAATGTTCGAAGGAACTCCTCTATAATTTCACATTTTTTGGTGGATCCTCTTTTTTGCCTGCTATTTATAAGCTATAATTTACCAATGCCGCTAAAAATAATTAAATTCCCGTCACCGATCCTGCGCAAGAAGGCCAAGCCGTTAAAAAAAATAACCAAAGATATTATCAAGCTTGCGGAGAAGATGATCGAGACGATGCATGCTGCGCCGGGCGTTGGCCTGGCCGCGCCGCAAGTAAATAAATCGATCCGTTTAATCGTTGTCGATGTTGGCCAGGGGCCGATCGCGTTGATCAATCCCGAGATCGTGAAAAGATCGGGGACGCAGGTTTTTACCGAAGGCTGTCTTTGCCTCCCAGGAGTGGAGGCTCCGGTCGAGCGCTCGGCCAAGGTTTCCGTGATAGGGATCGATCTTAATGGCAACTCCGGCCAAATTGATGCCGAAGGATTATTGGCCACCGTTTTTCAGCATGAGATCGATCATCTTGACGGGATGGTTTTTATCGATCGGGTAAAAGATCCTACAACGATAAAATATATTCCTCTGGCGAAAGAAAAAAAAGAGGAATTAATTTAGCAATGAGAATTGCGTTTTTTGGAACTCCCGAAGTTGCCGCTTATATCCTTGAAAAATTGATCAATTCAAAGCATGAGATCGTTTGCGTTGTAACGCAGCCGGACATGCCGCAGGGAAGGGGACGGAAAATTGCTGCATCACCGGTTAAGGAATTGGCCGCCAGGGAAGGGATCGAAGTTCGTCAGCCGGATAAGTTCAAAAATAACCAGGAATTTGAGCTTTGGCTGAAGAGTATTAAAGTAGATATCGCCGTCGTGGCCGC
>JBAYJF010000131.1:0-2533 GCA_041665245.1 Candidatus Margulisiibacteriota bacterium
ACAGGTTTGGGAGTGCTTGGTTAAACCCGGAAAGAGACTAAACATTGGCTCACGAGTAATATTTGGTGAAGGGGAAGTCACAGGAACTGTTCTAGAGAAAACGGAAAGCGGCGAACAGATCATTGAGTTTGAAGGCGATATTGATAAATATATGCATGAGCAGGGAGCAATTCCTTTTCCTCCATATATCAAGGTAGCAGAAAGCGGAAAGCAGACAGCTGAGCACAGGTATCAAACAGTATATGCCGATAAAGAAGGAGCTTCTGCTGCGCCGACGGCTGGGCTGCACTTTACTCCCGAACTAATAGAGAAAATAAAGGCTAAAAGGGTAAATATTGCATATGTGACGCTCCATACCGGCTTGGCGACCTTTAAGCCTGTCTACGCGGAGAATGTTGAAGATCATACGATGTATTATGAAGAATATGAAGTTCCGCCAGAAACGCTGGAAGCGCTTGGGAAGGCGAAACGGGTTATTGCGGTGGGGACGACGTCGGTGCGTACGTTGGAGACGATTGGGGAAAGGACTAGCAAGGCTGAGAAAGGAATGGGAGGGATGAGAGGGGAGACGAACCTATTTATTTATCCTGGCTATAAGTTTAAAGTAGTTGATGTGATTATTACTAACTTCCACTGGCCGAGGACCAGCTTGATAATGCTTGTTTCGGCCTTTGCGGGGAAAGATTTTATTATGAAAGCCTATCAGGAAGCTATTGACCAAAAATACCGCTTCTTCTCCTTCGGCGATGCGATGTTGATTGTCTGAAACTTTTGGCAAAAATATAGGATAATCAGATATAAAATGCCTACTATAGAAACAACTTTGCCTATGCTGCCAAGCAGACGGCAGGTAATAAGAGAAATTGGCGATTCTATCCGCAATGGACGATCGCATATTATTCTGGGTAAACCAGGGGTCGGAAAAAGCCATCTCGCAAATGAAATATGTGAAGCTTTAGCCTTGGATGAAAGCCGATATTATCATCGACTGTATTTTTCGTACATTCCCGCACCATTGACCTCGGAAAGGGCGGAAAAGATAAAAAGTAATGGAAAATACGTTATAGTTGATGACCATGATGAAGAGATCATAGAAAATGTTTTGCCGCGTCTTGTTGAAAGAGGTGTCCCCTTTTTGTCTTTTCATCCACCGGCCCGAGAAATGGATTATCGAAGAAAATTTGGAGAAAGCATCGGCATTAGTATATTTCCTCCAGCCGAATCTGAAGAATTTTTACAGTGTGGATTTTTATCAGAATTTTCCATGGAAGGGCGCCAGCAATTGTTTCAATTAAGCGGAGGGAATTATCGCGTTACCGAATACATGCTAGCTCCTGACTTTCGTCCTTTTGAAATGACAAAAATAGTCATGCGGGCATGTGCTGGAGAAAGCCTTGATGAACAATCCCTGCGAACCTTGGTATCCTGGCGGATGATATCATCAATTTTTATTAATCTTTTTGAAAGGAATATTAAGGAAGACATCCAACAGATCGATCCTTATCCGTTAGTTTGGGACGAATTTATCCAGATCGGGGAACAAAAACGTTCGGCGTATTTACGTCTGTTGCGCTATGGGGTATTGGCCGCTGACCCAGAAACAAGAACGATAGGTTTTCGTGGAAGACTATTAAAATCATTTGCATCAACGTATTTGATGGGAGGAACCGTAGGATAAGTATGCGTCTATGCTGATATGTTAAAATGATATATGACCTTTAAATTTGAGATCGTTAAAAAGAGCAAAAAATCCAAAGCCCGTGTGGGAAAACTGTATACCGCGCATGGGATTGTAAACACCCCCGCTTTTATGGCGGTTGGGACGTTGGGCACCGTTAAGACCATGTCTTTCCGCGACCTTAATGAAATTAATTCTGAAATTATTCTTAGCAACACTTATCATCTTTATCTGCGTCCCGGACCGGATCTTATTAGAGAAGCAGGCGGCCTCCATAAATTCATGCACTGGGATAAGCCGATCCTAACCGATTCCGGCGGGTTCCAGGTATTTTCCCTTGCCCATATGCGAAAAATTAAAGATGATGGGGTTGAATTTACCTCCCATCTTGACGGCTCAAAGCACTTTTTTACCCCCAAGAAAGTTTTGGAGATCCAAACAGCATTTGGTTCTGATATTATGATGCCGCTCGACGAATGTGTCGGATATCCTTGCTCTAAAAAGGAGGCAGAAGAAGCATTAGTTCGAACAACGAGATGGGCGCGGGAGAGTAGGCAGATAGCAGAAAGCGGAAAGCAGAACGCAGGGACACTTTTCGGAATTGTTCAGGGGAGTACTTATAAAGATTTACGCAAGCGGTCGGCAGAAGAGATCGGAGCTTTGGGTTTTCCAGGTTATGGGATTGGGGGGCTATCCGTTGGCGAGTCGCAAAATGAGATGTTTGAAATGCTCGATATCGTGACCGATATTCTGCAGGAAGACCGGCCGAAGCATTTGATGGGAGTAGGGTATGCGTCCGATATATTGGGTGCGATCGATCTTGGTGCCGACCTTTTTGACTGTGTTATACCGACC
>JBAYJF010000132.1:0-2502 GCA_041665245.1 Candidatus Margulisiibacteriota bacterium
AGAGCCGTTAAGTTGCAGGAATTGATAATTAAGAAATTAAAGAGCCTCGGCTTTGTTTACATCACCTTGGATCTTTGCGGGTACAGGACCGGCAGTATGCACGAAGCGGCTAATCACATCAACGCAGCGGATCTTTAAAAATTCGTTCTCGTTCACATGAAGAGGGTCGGCTATTGCTTTTTTGATAGCGGTATAATAAAAATCGTCCAGGGTTTTTATCAAGTTAACGGGTGCATTCTTATTCTTATCGATACCATAGATTGCGTAAAGTAGTTCCGCAAAAGCAGTCTTTTCCTCTTTGGCATAGCCCAGCCAATCGTAGCCCGTAGCATTAAGAGATGCCTTCTCGGTTTTGGCAAACGCTGCCGATGTAAGAAATACCATGAGTATAATTAGGAGACACTTCTTCACTGCGAGAGCTCACTTTGCTTTTTTTCTATTATGCTCTTTTGTGTAAAATACTCAACTTTACTTATTTTACCTTTCTCGTATTTCTCGTAAAGGGCCCTTTCCTGCTCTTGAAGCATTAAGCTGGCACAGCCGCTAAGGGAACAGCAAAGCGTGATTAGGATCACAAAGCGTTTCATAATTACCTCTCCTATCAACAATGCCTTCAATATAGCACTTTTTTAAAATAAGTTGCAACAAATTTGCCTTTGTTAGTTTTCTTTCGTATGATATAATTTACCTTTACGGCGGGGTAGCTCAGTCTGGTAGAGCAGTCGGCTCATACCCGGCGTGTCACTGGTTCAAATCCAGTCCCCGCTACCAAATTTGGCCTTCGCCAAAAAAAGGAGAGGATATGGCAGATAATAATACCGGTAAAGAAAAAAGGGAGTTTTTTAGGTATTCGCATGAAAAACCTGTTCAGTACAAGGTCCTGGGTTTGTCGGATAAGGGCACGGCGGGGTCTGATTTTATCGACGCTGTTTCGAAGAACCTCAGTGCTTCGGGTGTGCTATTTACATCAAGCTATCTTCCAAAGATATCCAGCATCATCGCCATAGACCTTGACTATAGGACCAGCCGCGTTTGTCAGGAGATCGAAGATCGGGCCATGATCGTGGACAATAAGATGGTCGGTAAGATCGTGCGTATAGAAGAGAACGATGACGGCGCTTACGACGTCGGAGTGGCCTTTGTGAAGAAATCCGAGAAACTTCCAAAAGACATAAAAGCTCTGCTAAAGTAATAAGAAAATAATTGGCTAAATGAATATCGCGAGGCTTGCGTTAAGTACACTTGCTATCAAGGCGAGTGTCTTTGAATCGTCCACAAAAGACCCTCTTAGTCTTCAAAAGAGGCTTCTCCTGGAATATCTTGACCGCAATAAAAATACCGAATACGGAAAAAAATTCAATTTCTCCCAGATCAAATCTATCGAAGATTATCGGAAGGCCGTGCCGATAAGCGATTGCGAAATGATGAGGCCGTATCTTGAACGTATGGCGCAGGGCCAGAGCAATATCTTGACAGTCGACGATCCAATATTCTTCGGCGCCACAAGCGGTACTACCAATAAACCCAAGTTGATCCCCGTAACAAAATTTTCTCAGGATAAGAAGGCCGATTTGATGGGATTGTGGGCATATTACATTTCAAGAGACCATCCCAAAGTATTGGACGGAAAGGTCCTGGCGATAATAAGCCCGGTCAAGGAGGGCGTGACGGAGTCGGGCCTGGCTTTTGGCGCGGAGAGCGGGCATGCGTATAAGAACCTGCCGTCCGTGATCAGGCACATCTATGCGATCCCGGACGAGGTTCTCGATATAGAGGATTTCGAGGCAAGATACTATTGTATTATGAGGATAGGGATGGCGGAAAATGTCACAACGATCGCTACGCTCAATCCGAGCACAATAATAATTTTATGCCGGAAGATCGCTGTCTGGCAGAATGATATTATCGAAGATATAGAACATGGCGCTCTTAAAAAAGATTTGGATGTTCCGCCTGCGGCGAGAAAAGGAATCGAAAAACACTTAAAGCCGGATCCGAGAAGGGCCGGCGAGCTCAAGGATATATTGCGTAAATACGGTGAACTGCTGCCGAAATATTTCTGGCCGAATCTTGAGCTTGTGGAGTGTTGGAAGGGCGGGACCGTAAAATTATATTTGAAGGAACTGCCGCAGTATCTGGGTAACGTTCCGATCCGGGATATGGGATGCCTGTCTACGGAGGCGCGGAGTTCCATCCCTATGAGCGACGACGGCGCCGGCGGCGTACTTGCCATAGGTACGAACTTTTATGAATTTATCCCGCGTTCGGATGCCGATAATCCTAACCCAAAAACCCTCCTGTGCGACGAACTGGAAAAAGGTAAGGAATATTTATTGGTCGTGACCACTCCGGGGGGATTGTACCGGTATAACATAGACGATCTCATTGCCGTTGACGGATTTTTCAATAATCCGCCGGTGATAGAATTTCTGCAAAAGGGGCACAATGCCGTGTCTCTGGCGGGCGAAAAATTGTACGAGTCGCAGGTCAACGAAGCCATAA